>NZ_BCBQ01000046.1:0-45251 GCF_001320885.1 Pseudomonas sp. NBRC 111140 | reverse complement strand
CCTATGGTGCCAATGGCCACCGCGTGGAAAGCGCCGAAGGCCTGCTGCCGCTGCTGGAACACTGCATCAAGACCCCAGGCGTGCACGTGATCGACTGCCCGGTCGACTACAGCGAGAACGACCGCATCCTCAACAGCGAGTTGCGTGAGCGCGCGCTGGCGGTATAACGTCCAACGCAAGCCAACACCCACAGGCCTTTCTCGATTCTGTGGGTGTTGGTGACACATAACCAACACTCCGCACATCTCAACTCGATCATGCTCAGGCTTCTCAATTCATGGAGCGCCCGAGAACATGACCATCGGTTCGACCCACAACTATCCTGCTGATCTGGCCCTTGAGCCATCCTTGCCCTTGCAGCCGTGGGCCGCACGGTTTCCGAATCCACCAGACCTCTGCTTCGATTACCGACGTCTGGTTGAACAACCGGGAGGCGTTGCAAGTGCCGCCCAACCGGAACATCGGATCTGCATTGTCGGTGCTGGTGTCACAGGGTTAACTGCTGCTCGGGAATTGCTACGCTGTGGTTTCACCCGCATCACCTTGATAGAGCAGTCGCACCGTGTGGGCGGTCGCCACCTGACTGTGGCGAACAAAGGCGGTAATCACAAGCAGCCTTCAACGCCATTCGAGATGGGGGCCATGCGTATACCTTTGTTCAGCAGGACAGGCGAACCGCCTAAAGATGGACGCTCGCTTATGGCCTATTACGCCAAGCTGTTCGAGCTACGGCTTTCCGAATTTCCAAACCCTGGGACACCCTGGGTGAATGCAACGGGTATCTATCTTCGGAATGGACAACTAGAAGGAGAGGGGAAGCCAGAGCTGCTGATTTGGCGAAATCCAGAAGGGAATACCCCTCCACCTACAGCCACACTGCAAAAGGTCTATGAAAAATGGTACCGCTTCGCCGGGCAGTTTGCCGAGCGCATCGCTGTGGTATATGGCACGCAATGCTGGGCGTCGATATGGCAGAGTGTTGTCGAGCGCTATCACCTGATGTCATTCAGGGATTTGGTACATTTGCCGATGCTGACAGCGTGGGACCCCGCCAACCCTGGTGATTTCGGTGGGTTGGGCATGAGCCGTGAAGAGTCGGCCATTTTCTATTCCATCGGCATTGGTGATGGGAGCTGGGGAGCGTTCTATGACGTCTGCTGCCTTTACCCACTACGTACAGCAATTTTGGGTTTCAGCAGCCATTTGCAGCTGGTGCATGGCCGTGTCGATAAGGAAGGTGTGCCATATGCTGCCCCGTATCTGGAGGCCAGCACTGTGCCTGATAGCAGAGGGCTGATGTTCAACGGGCCGGCTTATATTGGGCTTGCGTCTATGGATGAAAGCTTGTTGTTTCTGAATACGGGAATGAACGGCACTTCGCTTTATGACCATCTCCTTCAACAAGAGGACGGGCTGTTGACGGACACCTCGGTTTGCTCCCTGCAAAAGCTTGAAGGGGGGCGCATTCGAGTTGGGTATCGTTGGCACTGTAGTGTCCCTGAGCACCAAAGCGTTCAATACGATGACTTCGACAGTGTGATCTTGGCCACCCCTTCCTGGCTGATCGAGACCAACATCCGCCTCGACGGTTTCAGCCGTCATATACTCCCGCAGTCGATTATGGACGCATGGAATCACGCTCACTGGGAAACCAGCTGCAAGGTCTACGCGCCACTGAAGAAGCGCTACCTGGACCGCAACTCGGCGCTACCGCAGATTCTCGTCACCGACAGCTTTGTCCACGACGTCTATGCCTATCGATACAACGACCACTACCCCGAAGACTGCATCCTGCTCAGCTACACTTGGGAGGATGATGCAACGAAGCTGGCTGCCTTTTCCGATGAAGAACTGGCCAACAAGTGTATCGAGGAGCTTGATCGGATCCTCCTGCGCTGCAGCAATGTAGCTGAAGCCATATCGCCTTATATCGATACCCGAAACATTCGCATACAGCGCTGGATGACGGACAAAAATGCGCTCGGCTGCGCGAAGCTGTATCGAGCAGGTACCTACTACGACGCGATCGGGCTGATGAAATACAACCGCGATTTCAGTGCCCGCTCAGGGCTGTATCTGGCTGGAGAGTCTTTCTCTGTTGACGCCGGCTGGACCGAGCCGTGTTTGCGTACCGCGCTGGATGCAGTCATCAACCTCTGCCATCGAACTTCAGCGGCGTTCAATGGTGGCTCACCCTTGAGGACTACCCCCATTATCAAGTTGGGAAATAGCGGCGTCCGAGCGTTTCTGTGAGACTTTTCCTATTGCAATTATTCGCTTGTCTGTCGACCCCATAGGACTCACCCGACTGTCCCCGCCAAGCCGAACCCCGCTCTACTGGCGACCTTCCAAAACAACCACAAGAAGGAAGCCGCCATGTCTGAATACAGCACCCCCGTCAGCCCTGTCCGTATTGCCGTCATCCAGTACGACCCTCAGGTCGGGGTCGAACACAGCGACGGCAATTTGAGCAAAGGCTTGGCACTGGCTCGACGCGCGGCGCGTGAAGGCGCCAATCTGATCGTGCTGCCCGAGCTGGCCAACACCGGCTATACCTTCCACTCCCGTGCCGAGGCCTACGCCCATGCCGAGACGTTGCAGGAGGGCCGCAGCCTGAAAGCCTGGGCAGCGTTCGCCAGAGAGCACCGGGTGTATCTGGCAGCGGGTTTCACCGAGCGTGATGGACTGAAGCTATACGACAGTGCCGCACTGTTCGGCCCCAACGGCCTGCTAGGGCATTACCGCAAGGCTCACCTATGGAACCAGGAGAAGCTTTGGTTCACCCCGGGCAACCTCGGGTTCCCTGTGTTCGAGACAGCTATCGGTCGTATAGGCCTGTTGATCTGCTGGGATATCTGGTTCCCTGAAGTGCCGCGGCTTATGGCCGCACAAGGCGCCGACATCATTTGCAGTTTGAACAATTGGGTGTGGACTCCACCCCCCCTGTTCGACGAAGCAGGTCGTTGCATGGCCTCGTACCTGACCATGACCGCCGCGCACGTAAACAATGTCTACATTGCCGCCGCCAACCGTATCGGCAATGAACGGGGAGGGCGCTTTCTCGGTTGTTCATTGATCGCCGGTACCAATGGTTGGCCTATCGGGGAGGTTGCCAGTGCGCAGGAGGAGGCCATTCTGTATGCCGACGTCGACCTTAGCAGCGCGCGTTCAGCACCGATCTGGAACAGCCTCAACGACCTGCAGCGTGACCGCCGCACCGACCTCTATGATGCGTCGCTTGGCTATCGCTTGCATACGCCTATGCCACGCTAAGGGGGCGCGTATGAAGGCATTACGTTTGTCCAGTCGGCAGCGCTCCCCTGTATTGCTCTTCATTTGCTTGTTGATGCTGCTGGTAGCCAGCCTAGCGCTGGGCCAATGGCCGGACTACGCGCAACTGGCGGCGACACTCGATCAGCCGCTAAGCCGCTTGCGCTGGATAGTGGGTGATATCAGCGAGGTGGCATTCTACAAACATGAACTGCCTGCTCTGGGCTTGTTGCTAGGGGCTTGCCTGGCGCATTGGGCCCATGTTCGCGGGTATCGATGGCAAGGTTTTGCCATCTGCTATGGCAGCGGGCTGTGGCCCCGGCTGCACCGGCATACGGTTCAATGCTGGTGATGCACATTGTGGCAGGGCAGGCCCTGGCGCCCCTGGTTGGTGTCGTCATCTGGCGTAGCCAGTGGCAAGCCCGTGGGTGGTACCCTACCTACATTCCGATTGTCTCGATCGTTCCGGCCGCGGTGCTGACGCATGGCGGCAGCTGGGAAGTCGTGGTGACCAGTGCTGTGCTGGGGGCGCTGGTGGCTCCGCCGCTGGCGGTGGCGATCACGCGCCGGTTGCCGGCCTATGTGCATGGCTACATTGGCAACGTGATGTCGATGGCCATCAGCACGCTGGGAATTGTGCCGTTGATCGGGTTACTTGTGGGAGGAGACGCATGATTGAGCATTCAAGCCTGCCCAGGCTGTCGATCGCCAGCTTGGGGGGTACCGTCAGCATGCAGGCTGGGGCTGCTGGCTGTGGCGTGGCCCCAACCCTGGATTGTGAGCAGCAACTGCTGCAAGTCCCACAGTTGCGCGAAATGGCGCAGTTGAACGTTGCTTCATTATCCCTGCTCCCCAGTGCATCGCTGGGCTTCGTGGCGTTGTTGGATGTGCTGGTCTGGGCCCGCAGCGAGGTAGAGCGCGGTGCCCAGGCCGTGATCCTGACCCAAGGCACCGACAGCCTTGAGGAAACGGCCTATTTCCTTGATCTGCTCTGGTCATTCGATGCACCGTTGGTGATGACCGGTGCCATGCGCTCGGCCAGCCAGGCGGGCAACGATGGCCCGGCCAACCTGCTGGCTGCGGCACAGGTTGCATTGGCACAAGGCAGCCGAGGGCGTGGTGTACTTGTGGTGATGAATGATCAGGTCCATTGCGCGGCAAGGGTTCGCAAGATGGCCAGCCTGGCGATGGCGGCTTTCGAGTCACCAGGCTTCGGCCCTTCGGCGGAAGTTGTAGAGGGTGTTGTGGTCTATCGCCATCCGCCAGGTCGTCGGGCTGTGCTGCCGTTACCGTGTCGCACCGACCAGCGCGTTGCCCTGCTGGAGGCTTGCCTGGATGCGGACACAGCGCTGCTGCAGGCTGTGGCTTCATTGGGCTATGAAGGGCTGGTTATTGCTGGCTTTGGTGCCGGGCACGTTTCCAGCACTTGGTCCGATGTGCTGGAGCATCTGGCGCCCACCTTGCCGGTCATTGTAGCCACCCGCACAGGTAGAGGCCCTACAGCCCGGACAACATACGGGTTTGCAGGCTCCGAGATCGACCTGCAGCGCAAAGGCGTGCAAATGGCCGGGCACCTCTGCCCGCGCAAGTGCCGCATCTTGCTTTGGCTGCTGATTGGCACCGAACGGCAGCATGAGTTGCAGGGCTGGTTGGCCATCTGAGGAATCTGCCCGCGCAGTGGTGCTCGCGGGCAGCCCTTGCGCCGTTGCTGTGCTAGGGTGCACACACTTTTGCTTCCCAGGATTTTCACCCCATGCTCCCCGTACTCAGCGAAAAAGAACTCGACCGCCTCGAAGACCTGCTGATCACCTATGGCAACGACTACTCGGTACTCAACCTGGCCGAGCTCAATGGTTTCTTCACCGCGCTGGCCAGTTCACCGGTAACCGTGACCCCGGAACATTGGTTGCCAGCCGCTGCCGGTGGCAAGGTGCCAAAGTTCAAGAAGCCGGCACATGAAGAGGCTTATGTGGCGTTGATGCTGCGCTATGCCAGCCAAGTGGCGGAAGAGCTGAGCGATGATGTCGACCAGTTCGAGCCGCTGTTCGAAGAAAGGGAAGACGAGCAGGGCACTGTGATCGTGATGGAGGAATGGTGCTTCGGCTACATGCGCGGTACCCAGATTGCCGGTTGGGGCGAGTTGCCGCAGGAGCAGGACCAACTGCTCAAGGCGATTTCGCTGCATGGGTTGGAGGACAATTTCGAACTGCTGGACCAGATGAGCGAAGCGGATATCCAGGCCTGCGTACCGCAGGTTGTCGAGGCTTCGCGCGGATTGTTCCGCTATTTCAAGAAACTGAACTGACCACCTGCACGTTCTGGAAACCATTATTCCGCTGCGCGAAATTATGGTTTCCCCTGCGCACTGATTCTGCTGCCAGCCGATCCAGTGCAGCATGTGCTCCATCAGCCCATCCCGGTGCTGACCAGGAGCCAAGCCAATGTCGAACCCGATCAAGCTCTACAACTTCCCCAAGTCTGGCCACGCCCATCGCATCGAGCTGATGCTCTCGCTGCTGAACCTGCCCACAGAGCTGGTGTTCGTCGACCTGGCCAAAGGTGCACACAAGCAGCCGGACTTCCTTGCCCTCAACCCGTTTGGCCAGGTCCCGGTCATCGATGACAACGGTACGGTGATCGCCGATTCCAATGCCATCCTCGTCTACTTGGCGAAAAAGTATGACAACGGCACTTGGTTGCCCGAAGAGCCTGCTGCCGCTGCCCGTGTGCAACGTTGGCTGTCAGTCGCTGCCGGTCCGCTGGCCTTCGGCCCGGCTGCGGCCCGCCTGGTGACGGTGTTCGGGGCTTCGTTCAATACCGACGAAGTGATTGGCCGTGCCCACACCCTGCTCAAGGTGATCGATACAGAGCTAGCCAGGACGCCATTCCTGGCGGGCAGCACGCCTACCATCGCCGACATTGCCAATTACTCGTACATCGCCCACGCGCCCGAAGGCAACGTGTCGCTGGAGCCCTATGCCAACGTGCGCAGCTGGCTGGCACGGATCGAGTCACTGCCAGGCTTCGTGCCCATGCCACGCACAGTGATCGGGCTGCAGACCAGCGCCTGACACCCCGCCATCGGGAGGAACGCCGCCATGCAACAGCCCCCGGACCATCGCCCCTCGCCCTGGCATGCGGGCGAGAAGACCCTGCAGGAAAAGGTCGGTGTAGCAGAGCGCATGGAGGCGTTCGGGCAAAAGGTCATTCGTGACTACATGCCCGACCAGCACCGTACTTTCTATCATCAGTTACCTTTCATGATCGCCGCCAGCGTGGATACCCTGGGTCGGCCGTGGGCCACCCTGCTGGAGGGGCCAGAAGGGTTTGTCAGCTCGCCCGACCCTCGCCTGCTGACCATCGATACCACGTTGCCAGCGGACGACCCCGCCACCCCTGGGCTGGCAGCAGGAGAGGCGGTCGGCCTGTTGGGTATCGAGTTGCACACCCGTCGGCGCAATCGCATCAATGGGCAAATCCGTCAGGCTGCACAAGGGCAACTGCAGGTGGCCGTGGAGCAGTCGTTCGGCAACTGCCCGCAGTACATTCAGTTGCGTGATTACACCCGCGTCGACCAACCCCCCCAGGGGCGCATTGACGCCCCTGAACTGGATGCCACGACTGCCAGCATGATCGAGGGCGCCGATACCTTCTTCGTCGCCAGCTATGTCGAGCACGGCAATGGCCAGCGCTCGGTGGATGTCTCCCATCGGGGTGGTCGGCCAGGGTTCATCAAGGTCGAAGGCAGCCTTCTGACCATTCCCGACTACGCTGGCAACCTGCACTTCAACACCTTGGGCAATTTGCTGGTCAACCCGCAGGCAGGCTTGCTGTTCATCGATTTCAGTAACGGTAATGTTCTGCAGGTATGCGGGCGTGCCGAGGTGCTGCTGGACAGCCCTGCCATCCAGGCTTTTGAAGGTGCCGAGCGGTTATGGACGCTGCAGGTCGAGCAGGTGGTGTGGCGCCCGGCTGCGGTCTCACTGCGCTGGGCCTTCAAGGCGTACGCACCGGCCAGCCTGATGACGGGTACCTGGGCCGAGGCCGACGCGCGCCTGGAGCAACGCCGGCAACAGCGCCAATGGCAAGCCTGGCGTGTGCTGCGGGTGGAGCAGGAAAGCCGTGATATCCGCTCGTTCTACCTTGAGCCACCCACCGGTAGCCGTGCGGCCTTCGCGCCAGGCCAGCATCTTCCTGTGCAAGTGCAGCGTAATGGCGAGGCTGCGCTGATCCGCACCTACAGCCTGTCCAGTGCACCCGCTGATGGCTACTTGCGCATCAGCGTCAAGGCCCAGGGCCCGGCCTCGCGCTATTTGCACGAGCGCATCGTGGCGGGTGATGTGTTGAACGTGCGCCCACCGATGGGCAGCTTTACGCTCGACCAGCAAAGCACACGGCCGTTGGTGCTGATTGGTGCAGGTGTGGGTATTACGCCCTTGCTGGCCATGCTGCGTGAGCAGGTGAGCACGGGGCAGGCCCGGCGAATTCATTTGTTTCATGGCGCGCGCAGCCTGGCCGAATTGCCGTTTCAGCAGGAGCTGGCGAGTTTGCAGCAGCAGGCCGCTGGGTTGTTGCGCGTGCACCGTGCCCTCAGCCAACCGGAAGGGCATGCGCGGGTCGGTCGCGATTTCGAGTTTATCGGGCGATTGGGCATCGAGCAGGTCAAGGCGACGCTGGCGCTGGACGACTATGACTTCTACCTGTGCGGCCCAGGCAGCTTTACCCAGGCATTGTATGAAGGGCTGCGCGGGGTGCATGTGCCGGATGCGCGGATTCACGCCGAGGCCTTTGGCCCGTCGACGCTGCGCCGGCACACGGATGACGGGCGGCCCACCGTGCAACAGCCACCCGCTGCCAACGAGCCGGTGCCGGTGTATTTTGCGGCTTCGGCGAAGGAGGCACGCTGGACGCCCGGTAGCGGTACGTTATTGGAGTTGGCCGAGGCGCGTGGGTTGGCGCCGGAGTTCAGTTGCCGGGGCGGCTCGTGCGGCACCTGCAAGACCAAGCTCGTCAGTGGCCAGGTGCATTACCCGAACCTACCGGCAGAGCTGCCGGAGTCGGGTTCGGTACTGATCTGTTGTGCGGTGCCGGCACATCAGGAAGAGGGCGCACAGGCCCTGGTGCTGGAAATCTGATATGCCTGTCCTGCAAGCATAAAACGCCCGGATATCCGATAATCTCCACCCCCTCCGATGCCAGGAGCTCGCATGGACCAGATCCACCTGATGAAGGTGTTCGTTGCCGTCGGCGAACTGGAAAGCTTCGCCGCCGCTGCTCGCCGCCTGGACATCTCGCCAGCCGCCGTCACCCGCGCCGTCAGCGCTCTGGAAGACCAGCTCGGGGTCAAGCTGCTGCTGCGTACCACCCGCAGCGTGCGCCTGACCGAGGCCGGCGGGCGCTATCTGGAAGACACGCGGCATATCCTTGCCAGCATTCACGAAGCCAACGAGGCGGCTGCCGGTATCAACGCCACCCCCAAGGGCGACCTGGCAGTGACCGCGCCGATCCTGTTCGGCAAGAAGTTCGTCATGCCGTGCATCGTCCGCTACTTGCAGCAGTACCCGGAAGTCGATGTTTCCGCCTACTTCCTCGACCGTGTTGTGAACATGGTCGAGGAGGGCATGGACGTGGCCGTGCGCATCGGTCCTTTGCCCGACTCCGGGTTGAAGGCGTTGCGGGTGGGCAGGGTGCGTCGCATGTTGTGTGCCTCGCCCGACTACCTGGCGCGTCATGGCGTACCGGAGCACCCGTCGGACCTGGCAGGGCATGCGGTGATCGGCACCACCAACCTTTCGCCACGGGCCGGTTGGCGCTTTGGGGTCACCGATGAGCCGACGCTGGTACGCATGAAGCCGCGGCTGACGGTAACCAGCAATGATGGGGCAATCGCAGCGGCCAGCGGCGGGCTGGGGATTGCCCGGCTGCTGTCGTACCAAGTGGCAGAAGAGCTGGCCAGCGGGCAACTGCAGGTGATCCTGGCCGAGTACGAGGAGGCGCCCTGGCCCATTCATGTGCTACACCGCGAAAGCAAGTACGGCTCGGCCAAGGTCAGGGCCTTTATCGACATGCTGGCGCAGGCCCTGCGAGCCCAGCAGCTTGATTGAGGTCGTACAACATAGCTGCAAACTGCTAGAAATAATAAGTGTTGTACGACGACATATGACGTGGCAATCTTCCACCTGAAACAATTTGTCGCAAATAGCCCCCGTCGGCCTTTGCGCCAATCACCCGCAACTCTAAAAACAAAAATTCAGGTGAACCATGAAGATGAAAGGCATCCGTTGGTGGATGGTCAGCCTTGTCACGGCCGGGCTCGTCGTCAACTACCTCGCCCGCAATACCCTCTCGGTGGCTGCCCCCACCTTGATGACCGACCTTTCCATCAGTACCGAGCAATACGCCAAGATCGTCGCCGCCTGGCAGGTGTGCTACGCCCTCATGCAGCCGGTGGCCGGCTGGTTCATCGACTTCATCGGCACCAAGCTGGGCTTTGCCGTGTTCGCCATGGCCTGGTCTGTGGCCTGTGCCGGCGCGGCCTTGGCTACAGGCTGGCAGAGCATGGCATTCATGCGCGGGCTGCTGGGCATGACCGAGGCCGCGGGCTTGCCGGCCGGGGTCAAGGCTACTACCGAGTGGTTCCCGGCCAAGGAGCGTTCGGTGGCGATCGGTTGGTTCAATATCGGCTCGTCGCTTGGCGCCTTGCTGGCGCCGCCACTGGTGGTGTGGGCGATCCTGCACAGTGGCTGGCAACTGGCGTTCGTCATTGTTGGCGCGTCAGGCATTGTCTGGACGTTGCTGTGGATGCTGCTGTACAAGCACCCGCGTGACCAGAAGCGCCTGAGCGATGAGGAACGGGACTACATCCTTGCCGGGCAGGAAGCGCACTTCAAACAGGACACCCGCGAGAAGGGCGCGTGGAAGCGCATCTTCAAGACCCGCAACTTCTACGCCATCGCATCGGCGCGAATTCTTTCCGAGCCCGCCTGGCAAACCTTCAATGCCTGGATCCCGCTGTACCTGATGACCGAGCGGCACATGAACATCAAGGAAGTGGCGATGTTCGCCTGGCTGCCGTTCCTGGCGGCCGATATCGGCTGTGTGCTGGGCGGTTACCTAAGCCCGTTGTTCCACCGCTACTTCAAGGTGTCGCTGTTCACCTCGCGCAAGATGGTGCTGGTGTTCGGTGCCAGTTGCATGATCGGCCCGGCCTGCATCGGCCTGGTGGAAAGCCCGTACACCGCGATCCTGTTGCTGTGCATTGGCGGCTTTGCCCACCAGACGCTGTCGGGGGCGCTGTACTCGATCACTTCGGATTCGTTCAGCAAGGACCAGGTGGCCACGGCGACCGGCATGGGTGGCATGTGCGGCTATCTGGGGGCGGCGGTGTTCACCCTGGTGTTCGGCGTGCTGGTCACGCAGATTGGCTACAGCCCGTTGTTCGTGGTGCTGGCAGCGTTCGATATCGTGGCGGCGGTGCTGGTGTGGAAGGTGGCGCGCGAAGTGAGTGGCGAGTCTTCTGTCAGGAAGATGGCAAGCTCGACCGAGGCACTGGCATAAGGCTTGAGATTTTGGGGCCGCTTTGCAGCCCCAATTCCAGGCAGCTCCCTTACAGCGCCTGATACTGCATCCTGAACCCAAGGTTCATCGCTTCCCCACGCTGCAGCAACCGCAACCCCGGCCGCCCTGGCAAGTGATGCGCATTGACCGGGTGGCTTACCGGCTCAAAGCAGAAAAAGCCTTGCCCTTGCGGGCAGAACAGCAAGAAGTGCTCAGCCCCGCTGGCACTGCACGTCAGTCGATGACCCGCGCTTGGCTGTTCAATCACACACTCCCCCGGCCAACCACTGAAGGCATGATCGACGACGCTCTCAGGCAAAAGCCCCATGGCATTGAAACGCCACGGTTCAGGCACTTCGGCCTGATACGACGGCAACCGCCCATCCTCGGCCAGCCACACCTTGCGCGCCGCCGCGTACAGCTTGGTATCGGGATAGCGCGGAAAGTAAGGGTGCAAACCCAGCCCATACCAGGTCGCCAGCGCTTCCAGGTGCACCACATGCAGGTCCAGGTTCAGGCAGCCCTCATGCAAGTGCACATCCAGCGTGGCTTGGTAGGCAAACGGCACGGCACTGTCCAGCCTCAGCCGCGCACGTCGTTCGCTGTGGTGATCTACCTGCCAGGCCTGCTGCCAGGCACTTCCATGAATCGGGTATGGATCATGCTCGGTGTTCGGTGCCAGTGCCTGCCAGCCCTCGGGCTGGGCAAAGCCACCCTCGGCAATGCGGTTGGACCACGGTGCCAGCGGGTAACAGGCCAGCCGCCTCGGGGTGCCACTGGCCAGCGCAGCCGTGTCGGAATGGCGCAGCAACGGCTGGCCGGTTGCCTTCACTTCCCAGTTCACCAGGCTGGCGCCCAGCTCCGGTGCCAGGCTCAGACGGGTCAGGCGGTCCTGCAGGTGCAGCTCGGTCACAGCCATGCAAGGCTCCTTTCTGGATGATCGATCAATGGGGCCGACGGTAGGTGAGCAGCACGATGCCGCACACCACCACGGCGCCCCCGACCAGTTGCAGGGGGCTCAGGTGCTGATCGAGCAAGGCCCAGCCCAGCAGCAAGGTGGCGATGGGTTCAACGTTCATGACTGGCGCGTTCTGCGCCATGTTCAGGCGAGGTACACAAACGAACAGCAAGGTGAAGGCCAGGCCGTACAACACCACCAGGCAGGCCAGGGCCGCCCAGCCGCTGCTGCTGCCTGGTAGTGACAGGCCGGACGGCATCACCCCGCTTGCGCCTGCAATCAGCATGCTGGAGAACACGATCAGCAAGGTCAGCAGGCTGCGCACGGGGCCCCGCACGCTGGCCAATTTGTGGTCGGTGATCCACAAGGCGCAGGCAAAGGCACAGGCGGCGCCAAAGGCCAGGCTGATGCCCGTTGCCCAGTGCGGGTTGGCCGCGCCACTGTCGGCCAGGCGTGCCGGCACATCCAGTGCCAGTACCAGACCGCACAGGATCAGGCCCATGAACAGCACCGTGCGGCCGGTGGGGCGTGCGCCACCCAGTGCCCAAGTGAGCAGTGCCAGCAGCATCGGAAAGGTGTTGCCCACCAGCAGCGCCAGGGCGACCGGGATGCGCGCTACCGCCGAATACAGGCACAGGCTCTGGGTGGCGATCAGCAGGCCGAGCAGCAGTTGCCAGTGCCGGGTACCGGCAGGCAGGCCCAGCGCCTGGCGTTGCCAGACCAGCAGGCCGGCCAGCACCAGCAAGGTAATACCTGAGCGGCAGAGGATCGCCAGCAACACGCCGGTGCCGTCATCGAAGGCGATGCGTGCGGCAATGTGGTTGCCGGCGAATGAGCAGGCCAGCAAAGCCAGCAGGGCAATGGCCAGCTTGCGTGGGAACAAGGGGGAAACAGAGGAGGGGACAGCCATGTGCAGGATCCGTTTGCAGATAGAGCCAAAGGGGCCGCAACGCGGCCCCGATTCTATTTACAGCACCACGCTAGGCAGCCACAGCGAAATGGCCGGAATGTAGGTCACCGCCATCAGCACCAAGAACAGCGCCAGGTAGAACGGCAGCAGCGCCTTCACCGTCGACTCGATGCTCACCTTGCCGATGGCCGAACCGACGAACAGCACGGCGCCCACCGGTGGGGTGATCAGCCCGATTCCCAGGTTCACCAGCATGATCATGCCGAAGTGCACCGGGTCCACGCCGATACCGGTGATTACCGGCAACAGGATCGGCGTAAGGATCAGGATCAGCGGCGCCATGTCCATCACCGTGCCCAGCAGCAACAGCATGAAGTTGATGCACATCAGGATCACATAGCGGTTGTCCGACAGGGTCAGAAACGCCGTGGTGATTTTCGACGGGATCTGCATCAGCGTCATCACGTAACCAAAGCTGGCGGCAAAGCCGATCAGAATCATCACGATCGAGATGGTGCGCACCGTGCGATGCATCAGCTTGGGCAGGTCGCGCCACTTGTAGTCGCGGTAGACGAACATGGTCACGAAGAACGACCACACCACCGCCACTGCCGCCGACTCGGTAGCGGTGAACACGCCCGACAAAATGCCGCCAAGGATAATGACCATGGCCATCAGGCCCCACAGCGCTTCACCGGCGATTTTCAGCGCCTGGCGCATCGGGATCACTTCGCCCTTGGGGTAGTTGCGCTTCTTGGCGAAGATCAGGCACAGGCCCATCATCACCGCACTCAGCAGCAAACCGGGCATGACTCCCGCCATGAACAGCGAGGCAATCGACACCGTGCCGCCCGCCGCCAGCGAATACAGCACCGAGTTGTGGCTGGGCGGGGTCAGCAGCGCCTGTACCGAGCCGCTGACGGTCACGGCAGTGGAGAATTCGCGCGGGTAACCCTTGCGCTCCATCTCTGGGATCAGCACCGAGCCCACCGAGGCGGTGTCGGCCACCGACGAGCCGGAAATCGCGCCGAAGAAGGTCGAGGCCATGATATTGACCAGCGACAGCCCGCCGCGCACGAAGCCCACCAGCACTCCGGCAAATGCCACCAGCCGCCGTGACATACCGCCTTCGGCCATGATCGCGCCGGCCAGCACGAAGAACGGAATCGCCAGCAGCGAGAACTTGTTAACCCCACTGGCCACCTGGATCATCATTGCCTGCAGCGGGATATCGATCCACCAGGCGCCAATCAGCGCCGACAGGCCCAGGGCATAGGCCACCGGCATGCCCAGCAGAATGAGCATGATGAAACTGCCCAACAGAATGAACGCATCCATTTACGCCGCTCCTTCGCTTTCTTCTACGTGGTCGAAGCGCACCACCTTGCGGTGGCTCTGATCGCCCAAGAGGAGTTTTTCCAGTACGAACACCAGGGTCAGCACACCACCGAGCGGAATCGGCGCATAGGTCATGCCAACCCGCACCCCAGGCAATGACGCCAGAGACTGGTTCCAGGTAGTGATGCACAGCTTGGTGCCGTAGTAAGTCATGAACACGCACACCAGAATCATCAGCACTTGCACCAGCAGCGCAACCAACTGGCGCTGCAGTGGTGGCAGGCGGTCTGTAATCATCGCCACCGCCATGTGCGCCCCAGCCCGGTAGCTGGCTGCGGCGCCGACGAAGGTGAACACCACCATCAGCAAGATGGCCACTGGCTCCGGCCAGCTTGAGCCAGTGCCGAGCACGTAGCGGGCGAAAATGCCCCAAGGGATGATCAGCGACATGGCCAGGATCGACAGGCCGGCGATCCAGATGCAGCCGCGGTACAGCGTGTCGTTCGCACGCAGAAAAAGGTTCTTCATGGGCATCACCAAAGCGGCAGGGCGGCGGGCGCCGCACTGCCGAGGTCGTTTGGGTAGGGGGCGCTGTTACTGGACGGCGTCGATGCGCTTCATCAGGTCGGCGTACTGCGCGCCGTATTTTTCGCGTACCGAGGCAGTGGCGTCGTAGAATGGCTTCTTGTCCACGGTGATGAACTCGACACCGGCGGCCTTGAGCTTCTCTTCGCTGGCGGCGGACTTGGCATCCCACAGTGCGCGTTCTTCCATCTGCGCTTCACGCGCGACCTTCTTCACCAGTGCTTGCTGCTCGGGGCTGAGTTTGTTCCAGGTGGTTTTGGACATTACCACCGGCTCCGGCAGAATCAGGTGCCCGGTCAAGGTGTAGTACTTGGCGCTCTGGTAGTGGTTGTGCTCGAGCAGCGTGGGCGGGTTGTTCTCGGCACCATCGATCACGCCGGTCTGCAGGGCGCTGAAAATTTCCCCGGTGTCCATGGCGATACCGTTGCCGCCCATGGCGTTCATCATGTCGATGAACAGCGGGTTGCCCTGTACGCGAATCTTCATGCCCTTGAGGTCTTCCAGGCTGCGTACCGGTTTTTTCGTGTAGATGCTGCGCGAGCCGCCATCCATCCAGGCCAGGGCCACCAGGTTGAAATCGGAGTTGGTGATCTTGTCGAGGATCTCCTGGCCGATCTCGCCGTCGATGATCTTGCGCATGTGCTCATGGTCGCGGAACACGAACGGCATGTTGAACACGTTTACATCCGGCACCACCGGGCCGACGATCCCCAGGCTGACGCGGGTCATCTGCACGGCGCCGATCTGCGCCTGTTCGATCACTTCCTTCTCCGAGCCCAGCACGCCGCCGGCGAACATCTTGAAGGTGATGTCGCCGTTGCTGGCTTCTTCCAGCTTTTTACCCATGTTTTGCTCGGCGACCACGGTCGGGTAGCCGGCCGGGTGAATTTCGGCGAACTTGATGTCCAGTGCCGAGGCGGGTGTGGCGACGCTGAAGGCGAAGGGGAGTACGGCAAGGAGCAGCTTGCGTTTGAACGTCATGATGAAACTCCGTGGTTTTTATTATCTGGTTTCGTGTGCAAGTGTGGGGGCGTCAGCCCCGGTAGGCAGGTTCTTCCAGGCCCTTGGTGCCAGGGTTGAGGGCAAATACCCCGCCGGCCAGGGGCTGGTCGCTGAGGTCTGTGCCCGCAGGGCGGATCGAAGTGACGTACAGGGTGTCCAGGCTGGCGCCGCCAAAGGCGCACATCGCCGGCTTTTTCACCGGCACGCTGAGTGAGCGGTCGAGGCGCCCGTCGGGGGTAAAGCGGTGGATCTGCCCGGCATCGTTGCCGCAGATCCAGTAGCAGCCATCCTGGTCGATGGCGGCGCCATCGGGGCGGCCGGGGTAGCCGCGCATGTCGACGAACAGCCGCTTGTTGTGCGGTGTGCCGCTGTCGATGTCATAGTCGAAAGCCCAGACCTTTTGCACGCTGGGGTGCGAGTCGGACAGGTACATGCGCGTGCCGTCGGGGCTGAAGGCCAGCCCGTTGGGCACGATCATGCCGTCTTGCTGCAGGTGCAGGTGGCCTTCGCTGTCATGCCGGTACAGCGCGCCGACATGGGCGCCTTGCTGCATGTCCAGCAGCATGGTCCCGGCCCACAAGCGGCCCTGGCGGTCGCAGCGGCCATCGTTGAAGCGCATGCCGGCCTGGGCGTGCTGGACGCTGCTGAGCAAACGGCTGTCCAGGCTGCCGTCGGCTTTGGCCTGGATCTGGAAGATGCCGCTTTCCATGCCTGCTACCCAGCCCTGAGCGCTGCGGGCGATGCAGGCCAGCATCTCGTCGCCCTGCCAGACCTGGTGCTTGCCATCGGCCGCCTGCCAGCAGTGCAGCTGGCGGGCGGGAATGTCGGCCCAGTACAGAGCCTGTTCGCTGACGTGCCACACGGGGCTTTCCCCAGTGCCGTTGCGGGCGTCGACAATCAGTTCGCAATTCATGGCCGTGCCTCCTGGCGCGTGTGGGTTCAGTTGAATGGGCCGGCCACGGCGAAGGCGCCGCCCTGGTAGACCATGCTCGGGTCATCGGCGGCGGGCGCCGGCTGGGCTTCAACGGCGGCGCGGAAGGCTTCGGAGCTGTCCTTGGGCACATAGCCAAGGTGCTCGGCATGGCGGTTGTCCCACCACACGGTGCGGTTGTCGGAGGCGCCGTAGACGATGGTGTGGCCAACGTCGGGCGTGAACAACCCACGCTCGATCAGTTGCACCAGGTCGTCGTAGCTCAGCCAGGTGCAGAGCATGCGCGGGTTCTGAGGTTGCGGGAACGACGAGCCGATGCGAATGCTGACGGTCTCGATGCCGTAGCGGTCGAAATAGAAGCTGGCCACATCCTCGCCGTAGCACTTGGACAACCCGTAGTAGCTGTCGGGGCGGCGCGGGGAGTGGGCGTCGATGCGCTCATCCTGGCGGTAGAAGCCGATGGTGTGGTTCGAGCTGGCGAAGATGATGCGCTTCACCCCATGCTTGCGTGCTGCCTCGTAGACATGAAACACACCGCAGATGTTGGGGCCGAGGATGTCTTCGAAGGAATGCTCGGTGGACACGCCGCCGAAGTGAATGATGGCGTCCACGCCTTCGACCAGGGCGTGGACCGCAGCCTTGTCGGCCAGGTCGCAGGTGATCACTTCTTCGTGCGGCCCGGCAGCAGGTGCCATAGGGCTGATATCGGAAAGGCGCAGGACCTCGGCGTAGCCTTGCAGGCGTTCGCGAAGGACCTTGCCCAGGCCGCCTGCGGCTCCGGTGAGCAGCAGGCGATTGAGGGGAGTAGGGGTCATGGCCGGCTCTTGTTGTTAATTGTTGTAGGTTGTCGTATGACTTGGCTGATTATTGGCGGTGGGTTCGGTTGTTGTCAATGACAACTCAGTGACTGATTAGCGTTATGTGCGGTACTTGTAGGAGCGGCCTTGTGTCGCGAAAGGGCCGCAAAGCGGCCCCGGCAATTTTGCGGTGAGGCCAAGACCCTGGGGGCGCTTCGCACCCCGATCGCGACACAAGGCCGCTCCTACAAGGGCCCGGGTTGAGCGGGTTACAGCAACGACAACGGGTAGTTGAAGATCAACCGGTTCTCATCGAACTCGTTGTTGCTGTAATCCCGCCGAATCGACGAGTTGCGCCACTTCACACTCAAGTCCTTGAACGCCCCGCTCTGGATCACATACGCAAGCTCCGTCTCGCGCACCCACTCCTTGCCATCAGTGACCGACCCGGTATGCACATCGCGCCCGCTGATATAGCGGTTCATCAAGGTCAACCCCGGCACCCCGACCGTCACGAAGTTGAAGTCATGGCGCACCTGCCACGAGCGTTCGTTGGCATTGTCGAAGCTGGAGTTGTAACTGTCGTTGGCCAGGGTCCCGCCGCTGGTGCCGTTGACCCGCATCCAGGTATCGCCATCAACTTTCTGCAGCCCCACCCAGAACGTGCTGCCGCCGTACTTGGCCGAGAACATCCCCGAGTAGGTCTTGTTGTCCAACTGCCCGGCGCGCTCGGAGCCATCCTCATCGCCCTGGAAGTAGCCCAGGTTGGCGCCCAGGGTCCAGTCACCCACTGGCTGGTTATGGCTCACTTGCAGATACTGCTGCTGATACACGTCCTTCAGTACCGCATTCCACAACCCCACCAGCGTGCGGTCCTGGTTGAATTTGTACTCGCCACCGACGAAGTTGAAGCGGTCTGACACCCCGCCGCCGTAGCTCATGTCTTCCATGCTGGCGTCGTTACGCGGGCTGTTGCCGCGGAACTGGCCGCCATACAACGTCAACCCGGCGATCTCGTTGGAGGTGACTTGCCCGCCACGGAACGTCTGCGGCAGCGAGCGCCCGTCGTCCGAACGCAAAATCGGTAGCACCGGCATCCACTCGCCGATTTTCAGTTCGGTCTTGGAGATCCGTGCCTTGCCTGCGACTGCCAGGCGCCCGTAGTCGTCTGCTGGCTTGCCATCGTCGTGGCGCGGGAGCAACGCTGTACCATAAGTGCCGCCGCCGCCATCGAGCTTTACCGACCATAGCCCCAGCACATCCACCCCGAACCCGATCGGCCCTTGGGTGAATCCCGACCGCGCATCGAGGATGAAGCTTTGCGTCCATTCCTCGGCCTTGCTTTGCGGGTTGCTGGGGTTGGTGAAGTTACGGTTGATGTAGAAGTTACGCAGCCCGAGCGTAGCTTTGCTGTCTTCGACAAATCCAGCAGCCAGGCTGGTGCCCGGCAGGCCAGCGATGACACCGGCGCCCAACAGGGCGAAAGGCAGGGTATGGCAGACTCTCATTATTGTTGTGCTCCCGAAGGGTATGGCAGCCCGTCCACCGGGCACGCGCGAGCGGCCTGCGGTAGGGGCGGGTAGGTAACGGGCCGGTCAGGGCCAGGGGTGAAAGCGCGGAAACGGGCCGCTAGGTACTGATGGGCGTACGCCAGCCAGTTGGGGGTAGAGGGATGTGCAACAGACGTGGATGCAGCGGGATGGGTGTCGACATGGGATCGTCCACTGATTGTTGTTTTTGTTATGTGTTGTCGTACAACTGTGGGCGATTATTAGCAAGGCCGAGGTAGGCTGTCAACGTGTAATGGCCTATTGATTATAGGCCCGGCACTCGAATAATGAGGTGTAGCGGCTCTATCATGCCTTCTACAAAGACATACGATGACTTCGCTTAAGCTCCAAGGCTTGCACAGTCCCTGAAGGGGCAGCCTGAGTGATGATGCAGGACAGTTGCTGCGAAGGGCTCAGCGTCATCTCACAGAGCACATTGCCAAGCCATTCCAGCAAAAAAAAAGGCTGCCATTCGGCAGCCTTCTCGATGCTCAGCCCGGCTTCATTTTTCACTGAGGCTCGAATTATAGGCTGTGATGAACAAAGATTTAATCAGCAATAAACGAACAAAAAAATCAAAAAAACCGAACCGGAAGATAATGATTCACTGGCGATCGTATGGGTGAGTGCTGGTGGCACGAAAATACGGCGCCCCCGAGACTGACAACCATTCAGTAGTAGGATAGAAGGCTAGGATTGGGGACTTACTTCGTAGATACCAATAGGTAGCAAACTAACCTATGCTTCGGTTAGCGCAGTGGCCGCTTCATGCTTGTGGAGCTTCCTGGCGAACATTTTTTACATGAGTTAGCGAGTATTTAGCTCTACCTCGAGTCACCTAAGGGTGACGATTAAGGTCGTGCTGGAAGGCGGAGGGGGTGACGGGGGTGATTTTCTTAATGTGGCGAGAAACATCACTTTGTTTGAGAAGCTGCTTTCCTGCTAGTTCTGGGGGGAGGTCACTTGCAATGCATATTTCACCTTTGGCTACCAATTCTTTAAAGTGAGATTTTAAACCTATACGCGCATCTGCCATGGCGACAGTGCAATATTTTTTTAAAAAAGTTCGTAATTTGCTATAGTCCGCTGGGCTTATCCATTGTCTTCCCTGCACCTTGATGGCGGTTATGAATCCGGTTTTGATAAAGTTTTTGGCTAAAGCCATTACTGATATCTGCAATTTCTTACTCGTGTCGCGAGTTGATATGAGAGAGCTCAAGTAATTTTTTTTTTTGAATTCTGCTTTAGTGAGTCGAGTCCTATAGGGGCCAAGTCGCTAACTCTATAAATGGTTTCATTGGTTGTTCCGTACTTTTCATGAATTGGGAAAATATTCATTTTTGCCAAGAATCTCAATATTCTAGTGGGTCGTATGCCCCACCATTTAGCAATGGTTGCGCCGTTAGCGTGAGTGGTTGAAAATTCTTGAGCTTTAGATTTGCTGATGAAAAGGGAACTTTGCTTGTTCTCGCAGCTGCAAGAGAGGTCGTGAGTATTTAAAAGACAAATTATGGTTTTCTCTGTGAGATTGAGATAGCGACTCGCTTCAAGAATTGTCATGCTGTCCTCAGAAGTGCTTGTATTGCTAACTATTAAATTATCTATGTCCTTCTTTAAAAAGATATGTGTGGCGGTGCAATCCAAAAGCGGGCCCGCGATGGGGTTGATGCCTAAGCTTAGTATAAGTTCGGTTGCTATTTTAGGATTCGTGCCAATCAACTTGGAATAATCTCCGGGCCTCAAGAAATTATGTTTGGCGAACATAATTTCTGATTTCAATAAGTAAATGCCCGCTTTGCCCCCGTTAAGTTTTCGGTGTGGAGTTAGCCAGCCATGCCTAATAAGGGCCGATATGGTGCCCTCTGGGAATCCACATAATTTTGCTGCCTCATCGCAAATGCAGTAGTCAGTAGCGTTGTGGTCGTCTAAGAGCTTAAGTTGTTCTCTGCTTAGTGTGGAATGATGTTTTGTTTGTTTTAATGGTGCGAGATGTTTAATGATGCGTATTGTATCATTGTGGTGTAGTAGGGACGGATGTTTAAATGTGCTAGTGTAATAGCGGGGGATGTTCAAGATTTGGATGGCTGAAAGAATGATTCTTTTGCGTTGATTTATTCTCGCAGCTAGGTGATCCAAGGTTTCATACTCGTCACTGAACTTCTGGAGTTGATTTTCTGCTATTGCAAGCCTGCGATGATCCGAGAGAGTAGTTGTCTGAAGTAAGCCCTCCCTAATTAGTCGCTTAATCGTATGGGGTGAAAGTTGAAGCCATTGCGCGGCCTCTTGTAGAGTCATGATTTTTGAGTCTGTATCGGAAGTAGAGATTCGCAGCTTGAACTCTTCGGATTTATCAAGGAGCTGCAAAATAAGACTCTCAGGAAGCGGGAGTCCGCGGCCAACACTTTCCCATAAGGTTTTCTGTTCTCTGACGAAGATTGGCCATTGGCTCACTGATAGGCCAGTGAGTTTCCTCACCTGCTTGCGTGACAATAGAAAAGGTTGTTTTTTAATGGGAGTATGCGTTGGGGGTGGAAGGGAGGAGAGGGTGTAGTGCTGATTGTCGGATTGTGAGAACTTGAGTGTGGCGTTTCGCGATGCTTCTGTACCTATCCGGCTGAGCACTGCTGATATCACGCGTCGCTCCAAGTGCGGGTATTGGCTGTGTAAACTACAGAGGTAATCCTCCAGAACTTTTGTGTCGTTCTCAACTACACCTATTGCAGCGATCAGTGTATTTCTGTTCATGTCATCGCCTAGAACTGGAAGGTTGTAATTGAGCAAGCGCAGAGTACGCTCGAAACAATCCAAGTTTTCTTGTTTCGACTCTCGAAACCAGCTCAGCAGCACTTGTTCTGGTACCGCTTCTTCAGGGCTGCACGAAGGACAGATGATTTCGGTGTGACATACTCCGCATAGATGGGTCAGAGTATTAGACCACCGTAGGCGTGCGTTGCAGGCTGGGCAGGTGAACAAGTAGGTCTTGTTATGTAGTGGGCAGTGCATGCAGACCCTAAGATCTTTAATGAAGTGTTCTTTGCCCTCTTTCCAACATTCTGAGCAGAAGGCAATGCCAGACCAGCGTATCATTCTGTTTTTGACGGTGACTCCATTTACAACGTGTTGTTTTGAGCCATCTTTAACTACTGGGGTGTAGAAGCCAGATAAGAAGCGATTTCCATAAGCGCCGGCTGTCTTTGCGATCCAAGCTGGTACATCCCCCGCACTACTAAGTGATCGTACATGATAGTATGGAGCACCTAGGCTATGAAACTGCGCGGACGTAACGCACCCGTGCTTGGTTGCGAATCGCTTAAGAAGACTGGTTGGGCTCTCCTCTGGCAAGGGAAATGGTACGAAGAAAAATTCGTTCATGGCGTTATCCGAATTTTCATAAGTTTTGATTGAACATCTTTGCTATTCAAAAGAGCGAGATTGCTCAGTGGTTCTGATGAGAACGGATTGCCAGCAACTAGCCTCGTATCCAGGCTGAGGAGTTCACAAGCATGTTGGAGATCGGCTAGTTTTAAGCCTTTTCCATCATCGCGAAGGAGGCACCGCTTCAGTGCGACGAACAGTACCTTCCTCATCCAACCCAGATTTCCAGCTGTTGCCAAAAAGAGGCTTAATGCAACCGTCGAGTCATGTATATGTATGTCGCCCGTAAGTCCAGTAATTGTGAACATGGCTTCGTCAAGTTTCTCCAGTGTGCGAATGTACTCCGAGTTAGGGTCTTCACTGTAGGTGAAAAACTCTAAATTGACTTGGTAGGGGAATCTTGTGGCAAAGGAATCGAGATGCAGGCGAATATCCACACACTCTTCAGTGCCGCTTATTATCACAGGCTTTCCCAATGCATTAATAAAAGATGCTATCCACCCCAGAGTTTGAGGGCGGATCTTCTTTGCGGCCCCCACACACAGACGGTTTATCTCGTCCAGAAAAACGAGCTCAACACGTCTTTGCTTGAGTAATTGAACCAGTTGCTGCGTCATTTCCTCCGTACTGCCCCTAGGGTTCTCGATACCTAGTGCAATTAGCATTTTTCGCGGCATACCTTTGATAGTAACCTCGCTAGGCACTTCAAAGTAGATGACGGATGCGCATAAGTCGACCCCGCCTTCGACTATTGCCGAGTATTTATCTTTGAATTGGCCCATCACCTGGAAGCAAAGTGTTGTTTTCCCGACTCCAGATTTGGCGCATAATATGGCACCATAAGGTTCGCCAGACGTATTGGTGTCCTCAATCGCATTGAGTAATACAGAATGGGCGGCATTGAAGCGTGGAAAGTGGACAATGCAGTTTCTAAATTTATTTAGCAGAGAGCTAATTTTATCGGCTTCCAAATTAGTCGTCTCCAAGCGTTAGGGTGAAATCTCCAGGAGTATTAGTGTTATAATCTTCGCTAGGCAGTGCACGAGATAGCGCAGGTGTTTGTGGCTCAAAGGCCTCCGTAACCTGCCGTAGATTTAGTTCTCCATTTTCCAAGGCTGCCACCAGGGGTTGGTAGCCTTTTTTATTGGCTTTGGCGATCTTCCAGAGAAGTTGCGTGCGAGCTTCTTCAGCCCTGCAATAGCAATGCGTTTGCCTAATAGCTTTTTGCTGTGCTCGAATCAGGTGATGGAAGTCTAATGTCAAGCCGTTTTGATATGCAGGATGGAGGGCATTCAGTGGCTGGATATCATCAGGGTAGCTAGGGTGGCATATCCACGCTTTACCTACATCTCCAGCATCAAAATAAAGAACAAGCTTCTTGGCCTTGGGCTGTTTTGTTCTGTAATAGCTAACGGCGGGGCCCCACCAGTGTAAATTGTCGTGACGCACTCGTCCGCTTGCCGTGCCAGTGACTTCCGCAGACCGCCAAAAACAGCGCCGCAAATCGTCTCCCGAAAACCTATGGGGCTGGAATTGCGTACTTACGGCTGTTGACCAAGCTTCGTTAGGAGACATATCTAACGTGCTATGCCTGGCTGCATGATACGTCTCGAGCCATGTGGCGAATATGCATCGGGCTTGTTCGAGCGTATACATTGCCTGCTCTTCCGAATTGTAGTCACCTCTTGCTTCAATACTTTCTTTTGTTGTGCCGCGTAAAACATGTTCTATCTCACAGGCCCACGTTTCGAAGAACCTCTCGACATGTGGCTTTTGATTCGGTTCGTCTGGCTCGCAAAAGGTAACTTCAGCCCCCATCAACCAGAGAACCTTTCTCAGCGCCTTGGCGATGAATTCTGGACCGTTATCAACAATGTACAGCTCAGCCAAGCCTCCATGCGGGTTATCCGCGTTTAATGAGTCTCGCAAAACGAGAATGGTAGTGTCTAAAGAAGCCGGATTAAATGAAATGTGCCACGCAATTACGAATCGAGTTTTAACTTCGATAAAGACGGTAAGCACCGGCCTTCCTAGCGGCTTTCCATTCTTGTCGACCAATATAATGTCCAAAGGGCGCGAGTCGGCTTCTACACGTTCGAACAGACGCTCAGGCTCAGGAATTGTTGCACCCCAGTAATGATCTCTCTTTGCGGCCTTTCGACCGCGTTGATGGAGGGTGGTTTCGTGAGCGTCGATCTCATTAATTATCCTGTAAAGTGTGGATATTGAGGGGATACGAAATTGCTCAGTAGTGCGGCGTCGACTATTCAGTGCATCCAGCTTTAACCTGATGCTGCTGATTAAAGCTGTCTTGGTAAAGGGCGTCGTTGTCCAATAAAAGCTGGCGATGTCGGATTTTATTAGGTTTTGGACCTCAAATGGTTGGTGCGAAATATGTTTGTTTATGGGTCTGAAGGTATTAGGTATGAGAGAGGTGAAGTTTCTTCCTGCATCAAGGAATGTCCTTTTCCACTCCCATAAGGTGGTGAAGCTAGGCGCTTTATGTGGGCCTATTTTTTCAGTCATGATCTCAATGAACTCGGCATGAGTTCGTCTTGTGACCCAGGTGTATTCTTCCAATGAGGCTCTGACGTAAGCGACCCGTGTTTCCAGACTGCGAGCTTCCTTTTTAGGCAGCCGGGCGATGATTAAATTAGGGTCGGTCTGTATAGGGGCTTCTTGTATCTTCAGCATTTTACCTTGGTCAACACCTCGCCGAAGAGCGGAGAGATACTGATATAAAACTTGGGGAGGCCCGTAGACCGAGCGTAATTGCACGCGCTCGCCGTCCGTCTCCATCACTTGGTAGTCTCTGCCACAGTAGTGGTAGCGTTCTCCAGTTCGGAATTCAACCAGTGCACGCATGTTAAGAGTTCCGCATGCGGGAATCGAGGTTAAATGGTTGGCTAAGATTGACAGAGGTCATCCTATAAAAAATAGAATAGGCAATGTCTCCAGCCGGATGGCCGCTGCCCAGGAGATGCTGGACTGATAATTCATCACAGCCGGAATTATTAATTGTAGCAACGACCCCGCGCGCCCCTTCTGATGTGCCATGCAGGGCGTGATGGTAAAGGAACCTAAGGTTATGAGTTTTTTGGGATTGGCTAATGCTGGAGAGCGTAATCATTTCCAGCGTTAGCCCCGCTTCGCCAAAGAGTGCGCGGAGACTGCTCTGCCTATCTTTCTCTACTTGTAGGACGGCAGTTGCAGGTTTCAACAGTTCGTAGAAGACAATATGGCCCTGGTCGAACAAGGCGCAGAAGTCAGGGCTGTAGTACTGATTCCTTCTTTCGAAGCGAATTTTTCCGGGTCGGCTGCAGTAGCCTGTGACCCTGGGCTCATATTCTAAATGAATACAAAAATCTGAATGCTGAAGCGCCGTGCAGCCCACAGCGGATTTGTTTTTATTCGAAGGGAAATGGGTGATTCGCCTATGGTGTTGACCGGTCGTTAATTCAGCACGCGCAGTGATCGTAACCGTGCCCGGCAGATGGGATTTCAGATCAAGTTCCATAAAGCCTCCGTGTATAGACGGGCTTTGGGCTCTCTAATCAAAACCCTGATCTTCCTCTGCCTCATGCACTGACTGTGTGCTGACGTGGGTCACGCGGAAGGCGTCCCAGATCGCGAGTACAGAGGACCATTTTTCGGGTCATGGGTGACCATTGGCTTCATTTTCACCTAGCTCGGTACATCTTGAAAGACCATGATATAAAACAAATCTATCGGTCTGACGTAGGCATTTTTTAGAAAAATCAATAGGTTAACAAATGCGAAAACTTCTGCATTTGTGAATTGAGACAGCAATGACCGCTCCTTGTAGTGCCTCAAGTTTGTCATGTAGTGCTAAGGCTCGATGTGTAGTGCTGCTACATTTTTTGTTGCGGCACTACATTCTGATGCAATCCGTTTCCTCCTTATGGGTAAAGCGACTGCAAAGGAGTAATTGTTATGAGGGACAGCCGGTTGGATTTGCCCGAGATCAGACGTGCTCGAGGCATCGCTTTTTTCGTTTCGGTGGCTGAATGCTATGAGTGTCAAGACAGTGCTGCAGCGGTAGCAGCCTGTGAAGCAGCCCACGACATAACCGTTCTCCCACGAACGGGAACACCTCCAGAACTGCTCAAGCTTTGGCGACGCCGACTCAATGGCGCCGTTGCTTCTGAGGCAGCTCGAGTGAGCTTATATGAGCGCTTTCCCGAGCTCCGTGGCGTTTTCGATTCCTCCTTGTGGAGCTTGCTCAAGCCAGATTTATTGCCCACACGCGTTGAAGAATTAGCGCAATCGTTGCGCTTGAATGGCAAGCAGTTGTTGGGCTTCAGCCCGAAGTCATTGGAAATACTATCCGACTGCCCTCATTGGCAGCGGCTCGCTCCGCTTCTCGCGATCCTTCGTTCGAAATCGAGCTTGTTCCTCATGCAGCGCCGCTGGTTGAGTAAGTCCTTTGCAGCTTTTTGCTGCTTGATGTGTGTGCGACCAGGTCATAGAAAACTGGCAATACCGCTTTGGAAGGCAATTGATTCATTAGAGGACCGGGGCAAGCTGGGTGACATAGCGTTTTGGCCGGCGGACGAGGCGTCGTTCGAGCGCCTCGTGATGAAGCAGATCAAACTGGGTGATCGGCTGATTAGTCGCGGATGGGTCGATGGTTGGGACGATGAATGTCTGCTTTGGCTTTGGTCTTTAGCTGAACCACAACACACTGGGTTAGTGGAATCGCTACTATCCACGGATGTAGTTCCGCACGTCATGAAACCGCCCGCGGTAGCCATTGAAGTGCAACGGGCATTAGTCAAAAGGGCACGATTTGTTGTCACGCTGTCGATGTGAAGAGGGATCAGACCCTCTAGATCACAAAATGTCCTCCGAGCGATAGGCCCAGGTCGGTAATGGTTTGCTTGCTGTGGTACCGGTCGAGGAGCAATACCCTGCCGATGTTCACGCTCGCTCCGGCGTTGATCACATCAAATGAGCGAGTCAGATTGTCATCTACCCCAGACGACAAAGCTCAACGTCACGGTGTTGAGTACATTTGTACTCTAGACGGAATGTCAGGATGATAATCTCATGCCGACACCTACAGAAAATTCCTTGACTGGACGGTGTGGGAGAACCGCTTGTAGCCCCTGGTGAGGCATCGTCACTAGTATCAAAATCCGCAGTTGGCTCAACAGGTTTGCACATTTTTCTGCATAAGTTCCTGTCCACCCTGAATCAGGTGACGCGGGCCTTTCATCGCTTTTCCACTGGTTGAACATGGCTGTTTTCTACACATTTTTTTGCAGGTATTTTTGGACTGATCTACGCGTACTACCGCGGCAGCCGATCCGGACCAACGGACCGGCCAGCCTGTAGCGGCAGCGAGGCACCTAACCTGTCCCACCTGACAGGTCAATGGCCGGCCTTGGGGTGAATCTTATCGCTCATTGAAAGGCTGGCCGAGGGGCAACTTCACTGAGTCCAGAATGCCCAGGGGCTGGACGGATTTTCTCCAGTCTGGATACTTCCGTCACTGTCATCAATGCCGACATGCTTCGAGTCAATCGTTCACCACTTTGTGTCTTCATTGCCGTAGCTGCTTAACGATCTCATAGGGAATGCAAGATTAGCGATCAAATACTTTCTCAGAGCTCCCCTAGCGCAAAGCTCGTTTTTCACTCTTGGTATGCAACGGTGCTCAGAGCAGCTGATGCCCGTTACGATGTCCGTGGCTACGTGTTATTCAGATGGGCTGGGCTTGGCCTGGATCATACCCATTGACAGCTGCGGACTCCTGAATGCCAACTGTCCACATTCCATGGAATGTGGACAGTTGATTTATCGAGATTTCACGATAGTCAAGGTATTCGTCAGGCCAACACACCTTCCTGACGCCTCCGCCGAAGGTGGGTTGGCCGGACGGATACCGAGAGCCAACCGCTAGCCCAGCAGGCCGTGGATACCTTGAGACGTTACCTTGAAGCCTTGGCCGCTGGCATCCCAGATTAGGAAGTTGTGTCGTCACTGCGTCAGCTGTTCAATGGCGTTATAGGAATTTAGAGATTAGCGATCAAAATTTGCCCCAGAGCTCCGGTGATGCAACGCTCGTTTACCAATTTTGTTATGCAACTGTGCTCAAAGCGGCGGATATGCGATACGACGTCCGTGGCTATCTGTTATCGGAGCTAGTCAGCCTTTGCTTAGGCAATCGCGCTACCGTGCCTCTGGCCTATCGCGCCCGTTACGAACGCAACGTGGAAAGCGAGGCTATTGCGTTCGTGGAGTCGTGCACCGCTCAGTTGCTATTTGGCTCGGGACGATTCTCTCCTCATGAATACAGATACAGGGTAGAAGGACCGGCAGCTCCTGGAAGGCTCACCATCGCCAATCAGACCTTCCCGACGCAGTTCGGGCTCACCCAACGGGGCGTTGTGCAACATGACGGTATTTAGAATCCTCGTACTCAGCTCGCCATTTCCTGACAGGTGTTGGAGCCTAAAGCACCGCTGCTTCATGAGGCGCCGCGAACAAATTTTGATGACAGCTGAGCAAGTGTTGGGCAACTCTGAGCTGGCTGAAGCATGGCTCACCAAGCAGGCGATTGGACTTAGCCGGCGTCTGCCGTGCATGCTCTTGGAAACTGATCAGGGGTACACGGAGGTTGTGGATTTCCTGACACGGCTCGATTACGGTGTCTATTGATCGCCACGTATACTCTAGGTAGCAGTTGCTGCCTGCCCCGATGCTGCCCCATTCGAGCACGAGACGACGAAGCGTTTGGGCGGGTCGCTGAGCGTAATACTATCCACCTAAATGTCATGACACGCGGGGTGCCCATGAAGCAGATCAAACACGAACCCAAGCCTCTGATGACCGCCCGTTTTCAAGCAGAAGCACGCCAAACACTGGCCAAGCGCAGCAACCAGAGTCGCTTTCTCGACATCGCTGCCTCCAAAGACCGGAGTTGGGAGCCTGTAGGGCGTCTGGCAGGTTAAGTCTACCTGTAAAAAAGCACTTTCCCGGGTCCAGTGCTGAGCATGTTGTGTCAGCTTTTGACCTCGCTCACGGGGGTAACGTATCGCGATTTGGTACGTCTACGACTTTGGCCAAACCTAGGTATATGGTGAGGCAACCCATCAACCCTGTAGCGCCCCGTACCTCTCACTTCGGGCAGCATCCAGTACCCGCGCCGGGTCGTCCACCATCACATCTTTTGGCATCTGCCCCCCTAGGTAGCTATTGGATGAGCCGAACCAGAGCGCCACAGCCCAGTCTGGCTTGCTGGAACCGAGCGCCGTGATGATGGCTGCCATTGACGAAAATGGGCGGAAGTTGGAAGCGGGGTCAAAGGCATAGAGGGGAAAGTATTCCTTGTCCTCCTGAGCCAGCGAGAAGATGTTGCCCGCGCGTTTCCACTCCTTGAGTTCAGCTCTGGATTGCTCCGTGCTTAACTGTGCCACCACTGCAAACGCATCGACACTCAAGAAATCACCGCTTCTCAGGAGGCGTGCTTTGCCCTTCTCCAGCATGGCCGTTTCACGGGAAAGGGTAGGGCGCATAGACATGGATCTCCGTCCGGTGATCAGTGGCCGCCTACCACCCAATTTTATGATGTGGCTAGTAAGCTCACATCCGGCCTGTGCGGGCGGACCAGGGTCGTGAGTAGGAACCGCCAGGTCGCTGTGGCAGGCTAGGCTAGTGCTGGAGTGTTATGAGGCTATCCGGGAATTTTCTGTTCAGAAAGACTCGGGCGTCAGCTTTTTCTTAAGCGGCCCATGAAAATCTTCAGTTTTGGCGTTTTGCTGCATTTTTTCTTAACTTTCCTGCCCGCATGCGCTGAGGCACACCGCGACGCTCGCGTGTGGAGGGACGACTCCGCGCCAGGCTCAATTCGTCATTGAATTGGGCTGTCGGATGATCCCGGCTTGATCAAGCCTTGCAGGCGTGCCAGTTGTTGCGCCTGCGCCCGTAGGAGGCGCTGGTCATGTCGGTGGGCCAAGAGGTAAGACCTGGACTTCTCGCGTAGCAAGGTAATCTCGCTCGCCATGATTTCTTCCTGCTGATGCGCCTGGTTGATGAGCAGCTTCTCGGCCGCCAAGTGCTGCTGCGCGGCGTTCAACTCACGCTCGAGCTGACGGAGCTGTTGCTGCTGGAAGCCCTGTGCGCCGGTTGAACGTTCCAGATCTCGGTAGAGTTGAGTCAGTTCTTCCTGGCGGACAGCGAGTTGTTCACGTAATCCCCGCACCTCGGCTTGTAACTGACTCAACTGCTGATCATGGCGTTGCAGTTCTTCCTGGCGTTGTAACTGATGCTGCTGGCGAAAGTGCTCCAGGGATTCACGCGCCTGCTGGTGCTTGGACTCGAGCGAGTGAATCGTCGTCGCTCGCTCCTCGAGCAGCTGGAGCTGTTGCCGGCAAGCCTCTTCAAGACGCCGTCGCTCGCCTTCGGCCAGTTGCAGTTGGCCCGTCAGCTGCACTTCACGTAGACGCAACTGCCGGTGGGCCTCCATCTCTGCGGTATGTGCCACCTGCAATTGCTCGAACCGCGCCGCCTCCACCGCACGCTGCTGCTGATAGGCCGCTTGTTGCCGTTCCAGGCGGGCGCGATCGGCGGCGACCGTGGCCTGCGCTTCGTTGGCCAAGCGCTCAGCTAGACTCTGCAGCAGCGCCTGTAATTCTTCCGACAGATTCACCTGTGGGGGATGGGGTTCTGCTACGTCCAGTTCACGCAGGTAGCGAAGGATGGTGGTCTTTGAACCGGTGTTCCCGAGTTCGGCACGCACGGCCTCAATGCTGGGTGACAGACCACGGGCGAGGAGGGCATCCCGTGCTCGCTGCACGAGGGCTTTGTTGATACCGGCGCGGGCCATGGTTCTGCTCCCACTTTTTCGTACTGTTCAATCAGTATGGAAGTACACGTGTACAAGCGCCTGATCCGGTACTAATAATCGGACAGACTGACGTTTGAGAAGCCAAGTTTCTCGAACGTGATGACGCTTTTAGCGGTGTTTTGCCGCGTGCGAGGGTACAGAAGGAGGCGGTGGTGGACACTTCGCCCGATCGCTATTTACAGGCCGCGCGTCGAGCCAGTACCGAGCGGCGCTACGCCCAAGCCATTGCGCACTTCGAAACGGAGTGGGGCGGCTTGCTGCCGGCCTCCAGCGAAAGTGTCGTGCGCTACCTCACGCATTACGGCGACCAACTGACGACCCGAACCCTGCGTGTGAATCTGGCCGCCTTGGCGCGCTGGCACCTGCAATTCGGCTTTAACGACCCCACCAAATCCTATCGGGTGCGCGATACGCTGAAGGGGATTCAGGCGCTGCACCCGCAGCCGGTAAAGCAAGCCGAGGCCCTGGCGCTAAAGGAGTTGGAAACCTGCATCGCCCAGTTGGCCGAAGAACTCGCGGATCCGTTACCGGGGGTGAGGTTGCGTGCTACTCGTGACCAGGCGTTGATATTGCTCGGCTTCTGGCGGGCATTTCGCAGCGATGAATTGAGCCGGTTGCGCATCGAGCACATTCATCTACGTAAGGCGCAGGGACTGGAGCTGTTCTTGCCGAGCAGCAAAACCGATCGCAGCAACCGCGGCCGGTTGGTCAAAGTTCCTGCACTCAAGCGCTTGTGCCCGGTCGCGGCTTATCAGGTGTGGTTGAATGAAAGTGGGCTCACCGAAGGCGCGCTGTTTCGCTCCATCGATCGCTGGGGGCATCTAGGGCAGCATGCACTAAACCCGAATAGCCTGTCGCGGTTGTTGCGCCAGATTTTTCTGCGTAGCGGCGTCGACCCGGAAGGGTACTCTGCTCATTCGCTGCGCCGAGGGTTCGCCACGTGGGCGAGTGAAAACCAATGGAGTAATAAAGCCCTGATGGACTATGTCGGGTGGCGCGATGTGCAGACGGCAGCGCGCTATATCGAAGGCGACGCGCCGTTTGGAGATTGGGCCCGCTGACCGTATGCGTATTCTCATCGCACTTACCTCGCTGCCACTGCCGCGAGAGAGGTTTTCCAAAGGCGTCGGTTCTCGCCAATTACCCGAGAATGCGAAGCTTAAGTGATCATTTATCTTGCCGCGCCGATGGTGATGTATGCTCTGATGCTTTCTGGGAATGCAAAGAGAGAAGAGTGGCAAAGCGGCCGAAGAACTCCATTTCCAAGTCCAGCCCAGACGGTACCAGGATTGAGGGCGGAACTTGGCGTAGGCATATGATCAAGCTTTGGTTGGCTCTACTAGCCGCCTCTCTGACTGCCATGTGGCAGGTGTACCAGGGCTGGCTCTCCTCCACGATCGAGCGCCGTGCCACCGCTATCTGGGCTCATGTATTCGATAAGCCGATGGCGGAGGGGGTCGTCACCCGTCTAGATTTTCGCTTTGGACTGCAAGAAAATGCTGATACAGCGAGGTTCGAGCGCACCCGCGTCACCTTGTGGCCAGGACGGTGTAAGCGGGCAGGCGGTGACACCCTGACGAGGACTTTCGATCGCGATAATTCCCATCAGCATGTGATTCTCCAAGTCTCATGTAACTACAATGGGCGTATTAAGGTCACGCTGACGCCGCTTTTCGGAGAGCAGGCCACGATTTACGATGGCTTACCGAATGACCAAGAAACCCATCCTTTCGCCGGTGTGCCTGGCAGCTACCGTTTCGGACAGCTTCAAATTACACGCGTTTATACCGACACGTCGCGTGTACCGGTTAATAGCTGCCAGTTGATGAGCAGTTGCAATGAACTTGACCCAAGTTATCCTGATTAGTCAATATAGTTGTATGTTACTTTGTAACAGATTCGCGTACACGAGTATCGCTCAGGCGGTGGTGAATTGATCAGCTCTAAGTGGAGGGCAGCGTGCCGACTGCTTTGATTGACGAGTTCTATCAGGCTGTGATATCTGGGAAAACTGAGCATTGGACTCTATTGGAGGAGCGCGCAAAAGAATGTGCAGCGCTGAGGGCCATTATCTGCACGGATCATCCCGGCGCCATAGATTTAGGGCTCAGTTTGGGGGTTGATTCCAATAATTGTATCCTCCCTATTCTGCTTGGTCCGCGCGCTTTTTTTATCTCGGCCATGACCGCCTTAAAAGGGATGCTGCAAGCAGGCCGTTCAAGCGTTAATATTGATTACTCGCTCAGCTTCGATTCTAATTTTGCTGAAAAATTGAAACTATTGATCAATCGAGGGGCGGCAGGTACTGATAAAGAATTGCTTGATGTTGAAAGCGTGCTGATGATCAAGGCGAAAAATAAGCAGGTGCAGTTTGATATACTGCCTTTCCTGTTTGAAAATGTGAGATTGTCACGTGAAAGCCCGAGTAATACACGGCCTGTCGATACGATGGTGGCGTTCCGTGTGTTGGACCATATAAATTGGGCTGTTTACCAACGATCGCGCACCTTTCAAGTCGATGGCATGTCCCTGGATACCTTGAAGGAAAAGCTACGCCCGGATGTCGAAAATGTAATTAGTGAGTTTGAAACGTCCGACGAATTTCTACGGCACGAAGCAACAGCACTGGCCATCGAGACGTTACTGTTGAGGTTAGCGGCGCTTTGGCGCGTGCCTAATCGTGATCCTGAAGTGATTTTTGGACAACTGATTGATTTCTGTAACCTTGAACTTGGTTTTACGCCATTGACGGAGCTCAGCCTGATTTGGAAAGCCATATCCGCGAAGGCTCCAGCGCCATTCCTAGGTCCGTTGTTGGGCAGTCCGAGCACAATGCTCAAGAAAGTTACCGGAATGGCTTGGGATATCGCTCATTTACGCTTACTTGAACGGCTCGCTGCGCAGAAGGCATTTGGGGATTTCTATGTCCCATTCTTCGTCTCACTGGATACTCGATGGCGTAATCTGCTGCGGCTGAATCCTATTCGCTATATGTTTTTCGATGACGGCGCGCGGATGATGCGTTCAGCGCGAGCTGATGAAGAGAGTTTCTTGGACATTTGTCATAAGGCAGCTAAGCAGGATCCAAAACGTATTCTATCCGCTGAGCAGAGTGCACAGCGCAGAAGCTCAGTATTGACTCTGCGCATTGAGGATATGCAACAATTGGTGAAGAAGGAGCGGCGACGCTGGGACCGCGGCGGCGATTATTACCATGCTGTCGCCGATTCCGTCTAGGTCAATGGCAGATGGCCTGTAACAGGCTCTCCTCGCCGGAGCATGTTGTTGCCGCACTGATTGCTAGGCGGGCCTGTAGTGTGAAATAGCTTTCACTTCGGCTGCATTGTCTGCTGATAGCTGATTGTATATAGCAATTTCAGTTATGTAACCTGCGCGCCTGGCGGTAGCGATAGTGGAGTCCAGCTCGAAGAATGCAATCGTTTCTTCTCCTTTTGGGGTTATATGTTCTACAAAAATAGCATCGCTACCGCCGCGTGAGACAAAGACGATTTCTTTCGTAGGTATGTCGAAATAAGGGTGAATTAGATGAAACTCACAATCGCTGTAGTTTTTATTGTAGCGCTTGACCATTGGCTTAATGCCTTTTAGCATTCTATTGCAGTAACCACAAGCTGCAAAAAGGTTCTCGGTGATGAACATGAACTCTGGCCAGCCGCCTTTTTGATCCTTGTGCGCGAAATGCTCTCGGTCTACAAGCTGTCGCATCAATCCGGTGCCACAGTATACACACCTGTTATCCTGGATTTTAAGCAGTTGCTCAAGAAGGCTGGTTTTGTACGCCTTCATCTGATTAGTCTGTAAGTCCCATTGCTTGGCCTTGTGTGGCTTCAATCCATCAAGGTAGTCAGTTGTCGACTTTTCGAATGCCGGTAATTCGGTGATGTTTAGATACCATTCACTGATTGGCATTGACCAACTCCGTAATGTTTTTGATGACTCTGTGGAGGGGGTCTGACTCGTTAAACACTAAACGCTCAAACTTTTTCTTCAGTTGCGAGAGCCGAATGTGGTCCTCCGGCTTACTTGAGATTAACTTCAGCGCTTCGGCAAGATCACTTTCGAAAGCTAAGTTTCCCACGGTTCTTACATCAAAAACATCATATAGGATGTGGTCGGCGCTCCATGCGTATGTTGAGTATTCAACGTTTCTGACGCACAGCTGTTCGTCCTTGTTCTCGAATACGTGAAGTGAGCTGGTTTCTTTCTCAAGATCCGATATGATAAAGTGTGAGTGCGTAGCGATGATAACGTGACTGCCAGGGAATGAGGCAAGTGCGCGCTTCAATAATGCCACATATTTTATTTGCCAACTTGGGTGCAGGCTAAGCTCTGGCTCGTCAATAAATATCAGGCAGTTCGGTCTCGCATGCCGGATAAGGCTGGAGAATGTGTAGAGTAGTTGGGCTTCCCCTGAGCTGGAGTGACCGAATCCAAACGATTTTTGTGTATGAAGCTTCTGTATATTCAAGTCGACATCTGAAATCATGCCGATACGGCGAAAAACATTAATTCCGAAATAAAGGTCGCTGTAATCGGCTAGGGTATCGTTGAGGTCTATGGTCACGCTGTTGTTACGGCCGGTAAACTTCTTGTTGGCCAAGCCACTGCATGCTCGAGCAGCATCTTCATAGCTGAAGCTACGAAACATTTGGACTTGCAGTCTGGAACTTTTACTTGAGTAACTTTGCGCGGCCAGCACTACAAGGCCCGGGTCAGCCACTAGCTCGTGAAACTCCTTGAGATTCTTAAGGCTAAAGGTTACTTCGATTGTGGGCGAAATGCCTAGATATTTAAATAGTTCATAAAGCGAGTGGTGATGGTGTCTTAAGGGGATGTTAAGTAGGTTCTCGATTGTGCGACGTGAAAGCGTCGCCGTCCAAGACGCATTGGACGTCTCACGTACACCACAGTATCGATAAAAGTCGTCTTCGTCTGAGTCAGCATAGGGGAACTTATCATTGACGGTGGAGCTGATGGCCAAAAGTCGTGACGGTAAGGGGAGATCAAAGGCAGAGCCTTCCTCTCCATCGATGGTAAAGCCCACGCCAAAGTCGCCAGCGACGCACTCCACCAAATCACCGTTGATGTAGTACTTGAACTGCAACTGCTCGGTGATAGCTCCTTTCTTCTTAACCGTACTGAATTTTCCGTGCTGGTTTTTTGCTTCTGAGAGCAAGCGGAATGATTCAATCAGCGATACGATAAAGCGGGTCTTTCCTGTAGCGTTCCCGCCGACAATGACACTCTTGAATGGTGCTGCTCCTCCTGTCGATGGCGCAACAAATTCCTGATTTGTGGGCTTGAGAACATGTATCAATCTGAACAAAATATGACTCCCGCAGCGCAGCAGCACTTCCTACAGATATTCTTGGTTGTTAAGTGTTGAGCTAGAGGATGTTGACAATGAACGGTCCGCTGCGCGCGACACAGTAGCCGTCCTTGACGATCAAGCATTCCATGCTGTGACTACCGGAATACAATGTGCTCTCGCGTTTCTCAAGGCGCCCTGCTTGGACTACCCCCTCGTCGAACCCCCCACGCAGTGCCCGCCGTCGGCTGGCATCCTCCCCTGTATTAACCACTTGCCAATAGACCTTGTATGGATAGACCACGCTAGTTTTCGCATGGAAAACCAGGCTCGAATTCTTCGGCAGGGCGGCGGCATCACTGCCTAGGGAGTAGGGCTGGTAGCCATTGCGAGTGACGGTCATTTCAGAAATATGCACGCTACCTCTGGCCAAGTCAGGCCAGGCCAGGGGCTTGCGATGGGGGGCATCTAGGATTTTGCGTATTTTGCTGCTGACCCGCCCCCTGGCCAAGCTCAGGTTAAGGCCTGATGAGGCTTTTGATGGAGTGACGGCATCTTCTACCAGTTGGCGTCCCATGCGCGGCGACAGTGCATCTATAAAGTCGTCAGTATCATCCATGCGCATGGCGATTTCAAAGTCGGTTCGTGCCATCGACAACCAGTCAAAGAAGGCGTCTTTTTTTTCAGGAGACGCCTCCCACTTGTCCGCGAAATTCTCTCGGGGGTCTGTAGGATTCTCGATCCAATAGACACCGTTGCGGATCTCGATATGCTCTGACATCCGAGTCAGGATGCCCTGGAGGGCACCACCAATGGTTACCTCTTGTTGGTAAGCATGGGCAGACAACGTCGTGAGAATGATCGAGATCGGTCGAATATCAGGTTCTTCACTGAATCGAATGTCGCGGTGTCGTTTTAGCAGCTTTACCGCGGCCTGCAATGGAGTGCGAACCCGGTGTTCAGGAATTTCTTCGACCGATGCGTGTTCTTTTAGCGCCATGCCGTGTCGCTTGGCATTGAACACTTCTTCCATACGGGAGCGAAACCATTCCGAATAGCCTTTGGGATTGCTGCCAGGCCAGTTGGCGCTAGGGCGCCGGTACTCTACGTGCTCGCGGTCGGTGATTGCCATGGCATGATCAGCCCATTCATTCTGGTGCCCGAGCGACTCGATCAACTGCCGTTGGCGGACACCATCCGGAAGGGCGGGCAAAACATCCATATGGAACTGTGCGCCATCGGCGTAGTTCAGCGTCCAGCAACGTCGCGCCTCGACCGGGGGTGCCATGCTCTGGCTGAGGGCATAATCTTCAAGTTCGAGCCCTAGTAGGCCCTTTAGCCCCTCTTGGGTGTAGTCCAGTTTGGATGCCTGGATTTCGCAAACAATGTCGAGGTCATAGTCCTCAGCGTCATTGAGTGGCTTGATGACTGTACCTAGGCGAAACGAGCCCTGAGGAAATATCGTGGTGGTATGACCCGCTAGCCGCGAGGCAGGTCGATCGAGCCAGCGACCTACCGACTTGTAACTTCGCTCAGCGGCCTCATAGCGGCTGGCCGGGATTTCCAAAGCATCGACCAATTGAGTCAGCATCTGCTCCGATTGATCAGTCGGTCCTACCGGAGTGAAGGTTTCCAGCTTCATGCTCAGGCCTCGAATGGCAAGGTCAGCCCGCGTTCGTAGCGGTTAGGGTTTCGTTGCAGGTTATGAATGGTCATCGAAAGGCTTCCTTTGACCTGAATTCGACCCATCGCTATGGCACAGGAAACCGGCAGCGATCCGAATACATGGACATGCGCGTTGTGGCCATGATCACGCTCAAGCACGCTCAGCAGTTGCCTGAATGCCGCCATGAAGGCTTTCACGTCAGCAGGGGCCTGAACGATATCGGGGATGACGTCGCTCGCGGTGAAATGGTAAACAGGTGCTCCCGGAAGAGCTGCTTCGACCAGATCGAGGTGAGTAGGGAAAGACAGCTCGCACAACACTGCAATATCGCCCCCCCGCTGTTGAGCGGGACCAGCCAAGTGCACGTAACTGAAGACCGGCACAGGTTGTCTGCGTTCTTTTGGCCAGCACCAGGTCTCAGGGTCTCGATCATACTGATGAATATCGATATCGATCGTGGGACCAAGCGGTTCCCGACCTGGGTTGATTTCGTCCCAGATGGGTTGGTAGATCATGGCTTTGCGAGTGTCGGGGATGAGGTTGCCCAGCAGGGCCAGTACGGGGATTGGCGCTATTCCAAACAAACTGAAGTGCTCGACCTCACTAAGTTTCTTGTGTGCCCCTTCAAGGAGCTTGGCTTCAAGCTTCCGCAGGGTCAGCTTACTCGCCATTGCCCAGAACGCTGGATCGCTGTCGAGCTTATCGACTTCAAGGAGGTCGAGCAGGTCGATGTGGATGGGGTGGTTAAGCGCGGGGACGAGACCGGCGTCCACGATTGCCATGTTGATGTCATCGATTACGAGCGGTTGCAGTCGCGTTTGCCCCACGGCGGCACTGATATAGACAGCCACACTTTGTGGTTTTTTGGCGAGTTCCATGAGGCGTTGTACCAATGCCTCTTGGTCGTGCTTCAGCTTGAGCAGCCACTCTGTGGGAAAGAGCACCTCTCCCCGACGTTTGTCATCAACGATCTTGTGGCAATCGCGGCACAGCAGGAGGTGATTCTCCAGTTTGTCAGCCAGAGCTGCAGATTTCTCCTTCGTTCCGCGAGTGCCATTGACGGAGGAGGCGGTGATGTGAGCATTCTCCGAAAGGTTGTAGGCTCTCCAGCTTAGGCGGTCACGGCTGACATCCTTGTTACATCGTTGGCACCTACCAGCAGCGCGCCCCCACAACAAGCGTTGGTCTCCTGCCCCCAAGTCGCCATTGCGGCCTTTCTCCTTAGGTTGGGCTGAAGCGGCTTTTTTTGCGACGCGGAGGAGGGGCGGCTTGCCATATGCGTCTTCCATTTTAAACGCCTGTATCCATATACATGATGGCGCATACTAGCATTCCACTTCTGTGGTGGGGAGATCGTTTAAACTACTTCGGACTGTGAGTCATCCCCGCTCCATTAGCGGTCGATGGGGGAATGGCGACTTTGCCCTACGCCAACGAATCCTTGCGTTTACTGCACGTCCGCTAGAGCGATATTGACTGTTATTGCCAAGCTCCAAGACATCTCCCGCAAGCTTCACCGTTCGCGGCTGCACCTGGCCTATCCAGTTCGGAAACATTGAAACTGCGATGGTGTGGGTGAGCTGACCCGATTGCTCGTCCACATTGAAGGGGCCGCAGTAGGAGATGTACGACAGCCCTTGGGCGCGGTATTCCGCATCGGTACCTTCAAACCAGTCACCCGAGAAAAACGATGCCCGATTTGGCATGCTCAGCTGAGCCGACATATAACCATCTGCTGTGTAAATTATGAAGCCTTCAGGATGTTCGCCGAAGGGATGTACGGGCTCGGATCCGTCCACCGGGTATTCTGTATAGGTTTCGAGCAACCAGGTTCCAATCAGTTTTTCGCGCATGCTCATGGTCGTACCTCACATTGTCTGCTGCATGTCGTTGTCGATTGGCAAAAGCTGTCCTGAAATAGACTTGCCTGCGTCCGATGCGAGGAAGACTGCTAGTTCTGCAATGTCCTTCGGGTCCACCAGGCGTTGGAGTGACTGAACAGAAAACGCCTTGCTGCGTTCTTCCTCCACGGAATTGCCGCTGAGATTGGCCCTACCTTTGAGCACGTTCTCGAAGCGTTCACCTTCGACAGCCCCGGGCAGAATGGCGTTGACACGAATACCATACGCGCCGAGCTCACGTGAGAGACTTTTGGTGAAACCAATCAGTCCCCATTTACTGGTTGAGTAGGGGGATCGATCTGGATAGCCCAGTCGCCCCGCAACAGAAGACATGTTGATAATTGATGCCTGGGATGAACGCTTGAGCGCAGGAACAGCCAGGCGCGTGACGTTGAAGGTTCCATTGAGGTTTATCTCCATGACCTGATCCCACTCATTGGGATCAAGTTGCTCAATGGGGGCAGTGGGCCCGGATACTCCGGCATTGTTGACGAGCACATCTAAACCACCCATGGCTTCGATGAGGCTTGGAATGCTGTGTTCAAGGCTGCTGCGATCAGCTACATCGCACACCGTGGTGCGAATACCAGGAAGCTCTAACTGAAGGCGGTTCAAGGCGTCAGAGTCGATGTCGACTACCGTTATGTCAGCTCCGCGATTGCTGAACGCCAGAGTGATCGCATACCCGATACCAGATGCTCCCGCCGTGATCAGTACTCTCTGTTTGGTCATGGTCCATTTCCAATAGCGTAGGTCTGCAGAACAATAAATTCGTGCGAAGCTATCCATGAAATTGTTTATCGTTATGCGACCTATCATCGGGATGGATTGGTTATGGACCTGTCGCGTATTGATCTCAACCTTTTGGTTTCGCTGGACACGCTACTGGCTGAGTTGAACGTGACTAAGGCAGCTTCACGCCTTCACATCAGCCAGCCGGCAATGTCTGCGCAGCTTTCACGCTTGCGCGAGCTGATGGGCGATCCGCTGTTGGTCCCGATTCAAAAAGGCCGGAGCATGACCCCCACCGCCCGGGCCATGGCGCTACGGGGACCTCTACGCTCGGCATTGAAGAATCTCGGTTCAGTCATTCAAAGTGAGCTGGGATTTGATCCTTGGAATGACAAGAGAGTCTTCCGGATAGCCGCCTGTGATACCGCCTTGAGCAACATCTGTCAGCCGTTGATTGCCTCGATCAGCAAGCACGCTGGTACCCAAATTCAGGTCTCGCTCAATGCCGTTGATCCTGGACTCATTGGAAAGCAAATGGAGGAAGGTGTTTTCGATCTGCTGATCGACTCAAGCCGCGGCGTTCCGCCGGGGATCAAATGCACAACGTTGGGGACCGATGAGTTCGTTATGGCGCAGCGCAAAGGGCACCCTCGTGGCGGCGAGCCTCTTACCCTGGATGGGTACTGTGAGCTCGATCATCTTGTCGTATCGCCAGAGCGGGAGAGCTTTAGGGGCTATATGGATGAGTATTTACGCTCCTCCGGCATGAGCCGAAGGATCTACCTCACCGTGCCGACCGCTGGGATGGTTCCAGGGATTCTGATGTCGACGGACTTGGTCTGTACGATGCCTCGCATGCTTATTCAATCCCAGAACGATGCCATCGAGACGTTTGAGTTGCCATTTGAAAGCGAGCCTTTCCATCTCGTGATGGCTTGGCATCCGAGGGACGATTCTGACGCGGCTATTAGCTGGCTGCGTCAGTTGGCCCAAGATCTGGCCGCACCCCTTCAACCGCCATCGAGCGGCGTCAAATAATTTCGTTATCTGGATAGCGTCTACCCGACTTGGATAGTCAAGTTGGAAGTCGAGCGGATAATTGGAGATGTGGCCGATGTGCCGGTCACACCTCAATGGCTTGCAAGAGCCCTACAGCCCTGACAACGAAAAAAAGAGGGTTAGCTTCATGCCAGGTACGATGTTGGCTGCTCGCCTCCACGAAGTGGGTGGCAAATTTACCGTGGACGAAATTCCGCTTCCTCTTGTTGGAGAGCATGACGTCCTGATCAAAACTGCCGTCTGTGGCGTTATCCCGAATCTACGTAACGTCGTCACAAATTTCCCTGAGTGGTACCCGTTTTTACCTCTACCTGAGCTGCCTGCTGTGTTCGGGTTGGACGCCGCTGGCACCGTGGTATCGGTTGGCCGCTCTGTGAAGAATTTCAAGGAAGGTGATCGGGTCTATGTCAATCCAGGACTGAGTTGCGGTAGCTGCAAACAGTGCCTGGCCGGGCTTCCGACGCGGTGTGCTAGCTACACCTTCATGGGCTATTTCGGATTTAGCCCGTCATCGAAAGAGGTATTCCGCGAGTATCGCCATGCAGGGTACGCCCAGTATCTCCGAGCACCTGCACGTAACCTGATCACGTTGGCAGATGACTTGCCGTTTGCAGTAGCCACGCGTCTTGGATACCTAGGTACCGCTTACTCTGCGTTGAAAAAGCTCGAACTCACACCAGGTAAGAGCTTGCTGGTACTGGGTGCCTCTGGAACCTTGGGTATCGGTGCGACCCTTGCCGCAGTGGCGATGGGCGTGACGGACATCATTGTGGCAGCACGAGATGGGGCTGTGCTCGAACGACTTCGCCAACTGGCGCCAAAGCGCATTCGCACCCTGCAGATCACGAGTACCGATTTGAACCCAAGCATTCGTGAAATGGCTCCGTTCGGAGTTGATGCAGTCGTTGATACGCTTGGCGCGAAGGCTCCTGCGGAGCTTTCTGTTTCTTCCATGAGCGCCGTCACGTCGGGAGGAAAAATCGTACAGATCGGCGGTGTAAGCGGGCCTATTCCGATCGATCCACACCCGTTCATGTGCACTCAGCTTCAGTACATCGGCTCCCTATGGTTCACCACGACTGAAGCTCAGGAGTTGATGGCGTTGATCAGAGCGGGTTTGCTCGACACCAATCAGTGGGCACCTCGCCCCTACACATTGGACCTGCTCAACCAAGCCCTTGAGGACATCCAAACCGATGCGAGCGGCTTCTTGAACTACCACATCGTGCACGAATAACGGCGAAGCATGGCGACGACACAGATCGTCGCCATGGCGTTGTTCTCAACTCCCTTATGTTCTAGGTTGCTCGTATAAGTCATTGCCATTTCCGAGGGCGTTCCATGGCCTGGCCCAATGTCCATCCATTCACACCTCCTGATCAGGTCCTAGCGGATTTCAGCGTATGCGAGTCGTCCGACCTAGAGCAGGCGGTGCTGTGCGGTGAGCAGATGTTCTGCAAGAACCGGCTTGAGAAGAAGGGAGCTGACTTCAAAGCTCGATTTTTTCATCGATCAGCTGGCGATGCTGGGGTTGCCAGAATGTCCTTTGGGGGAGAGGTCGCGATCCATCCAGGGAAGCTGGATGACATCGTACTGGTCCAGTCGGTCCTCACCGGACATGAGCACGTGATCAGTGATCAGTTGCGCCTCACCTGCAACCCGGGACATGCCACTGTTTTCAACTACCACCAGCACTCCTTCTTCAACCATTTCCCTGGCACTGACAAGCTGCTCGTGCGCATAGACCGAACGCTGCTGGAAACCATACTACAACGTCAGCTGGGGAGGAGTATCAAGCAAGACATTTACTTTCAGCCGCACTTGCCCACGGATACTTCCGCTGGTCAGAATTGGCTGCAGACATTGGGCTGGGCTTACAGCCAGTTATCGTCCAAGTCATTACCTTCATCGTATCTAGAAAGCCAAATTGGTGAGGTGCTGGCCTCATCTTTGCTCGAATTTCATGAAAGTAACCACAGCCAGGCGCTGCGTGAGTCGGCCGAAAAGAAAGTAATCCCTGCGGTTGTTCGGATGATTGAGGAGTTCATGGAAGAGCATGCGCAAGAGGCGCTCACGATCTCCCAAATTGCAAGGCACGCTGGCGTGACTGCTCGAACAGTTCAGCTGAGCTTTCAACGTTATCGTGGGCTATCGCCTATGCAATGGCTAAAGGAAATTCGCTTGCAACGCGTTCGTGTTGAACTCGAAACCAAGCAGCTCTTTGGGGGGGAGGTGTCGTCCACGGCATTGAAATGGGGATTTACTCATCTCGGTCGATTTTCCGCTGAATATAAACAGCGATTCGGAGAATCACCGTCCATGACGCTCAGGCGGCGAAGCAGCTAATGAGCTCTGCTCCATATTTTTCATCACCAACTTCTAAGGTTAACCCTGCGCCTTGTTTGTAGGAAGGTATTTATCGAGTAGGTTAACTGGCGTATCGATAGTCACTATTAGTAGGTTCGATTTCACAGGTTAGAGGCTTTCCATTATTGTGACTCTCGATGAAGTGAGGCCCGGTACCCCTCTTTGTAACAGCCGAGTGTCCTTCATTTGCCCCTTTGGTGTTGCCGCTTGCCTGCAGGCGGCTTTTTTCCAAAATCTATTTTTTCATTGCGTCTTCAAATAGCACGTAATGGCCTCTTGGTTCCTTGGGGTGGAATAAAAACCTCCCTTTACTATGGCCGTTAGGCCATAGTTTTTTTCGTCCCCGTTTTTCAGAAGCTGAAATTGTCTGCAAAGTGGCGTTTGATATGCTTAGTGAATAGCGCTATCCAGTGTGCTGTGCATCCAGTGTAGCAAGCGCTTCCTGCAAGGTATGGAATGCAGGCTCTAGAGTGATAGCGAGCTGGTCGGCCCGCTTAGTTGGTATCCAAGCGCGCCTTCCCAGAAATAGCTCGTCGCCAAATCGTTTGCGAAGCTTGGCTATAGTGTTACTGATTGCTGGCTGCTTCACCCCCAAACGTTCAGAAGCTCTTGTTACACCTCCCTCACGATATACCACCAAAAAAGTGATCAGGCTATGCAGGTCTGCTTCCAGCAAGATTTTCTCAAGGTTCTGCATGTTGACCCCACATATCGGTTTCCATAAATAAGGACCTAAAGGAGATGCTTCGGCAATTGGATGTCAAGCACTCCGTCAGCGCTATGAAACTAGAGCTTGAAAAATGATCTATCATATGTTTCTGATCATTCCAGAAACCGCTTATGATCATCGAGCTGAAATTTTTGTTTAGCGCAATTGTTGAATAGTTCATGCAGCCCGGCACGGTTCGGAGCACATTGACCAGCTCGTCAATGACTAAAAGAACATCATCGTCAGGACGGTTATCAAAGCGGATCTCTAATGCGCTTACTGATATCAACTCCATTGCTATTCCTCTCGATTATAAATTGGTGATGACTCACCACTTTGGGTC
>NZ_BCBQ01000045.1:0-45470 GCF_001320885.1 Pseudomonas sp. NBRC 111140 | reverse complement strand
GACGGTACAACGTCGCGCCGACCATGCCGGTGGCAGTGCTGCGGGAGGATGATGCAGGCCCGCGCGCTGACTTGGTGAGGTGGGGATGGCGGCCGCACTGGGCGACTGACCGTGCTGCGCCGATCAATGCTCGGGTCGAAAAGGTGGCGCACGGCGCGTTCTTCCGTGCGATCTGGCCACACCGGGCAATCACGCCAGTGGACGGATGGTTTGAGTGGAAAGATGAAGGCGGCCCGAAGAAGCAGCCGTACTTCATCCATCGGCGTGACGGGCGCCCTGCCCTTTGCGCGTCCATCGGCCAGTTTGCTGGCAACGAGCACGACGGCTTCGTGATCATTACCGCCGACGCCCAGGGAGGAATGATTGACGTGCACGACCGCAGGCCTGTCGTGCTTTCGCCAGAACTGGCATGCGAGTGGATCGCAGCGGGCATGCCAAGCGAGCATGCAGAGCAACTGGTGCTCAACCTAAGCGAACCGGCCGAGGCCTTCGAGTGGTATCGGGTGAGCACTGCCGTCGGCAATGTGCGTAATCAGGGCGCCGGACTGATCCTCCCGATTGATCGTCCCCTATCAATGCCGAATACGTAAAACCTTGGGTGCCCGAGCTGAATGAATTGGGGATCAGGCGTCGCCCCCATACAACTGCCGTCACACCTATGCGACAATACGCTCAATGTCCGGCCTCAACCCCGCATTTATCGCCCAACAGCTGGGTCACAGCGTTCAGATGCTGCTGTCGACGTATGCCCGTTGGCTTAACTCAAGCTCCGACTGGAGCGAGCTGGAAAACCTCAAGATTGGTATCAAATCGGTATCAGCTGAAAGCCCAGCGTCGTAAGTTACTGATAGGTAAGCCCTTTGATCTCCACCGCTAACATCACCATGCAGTTCGGCTCCAAGCCGCTGTTCGAAAACGTTTCCGTCAAATTCAACAACGGCAACCGCTACGGCCTGATCGGCGCCAACGGTTGCGGCAAGTCGACCTTCATGAAAATCCTTGGCGGTGACCTGGAGCCGTCCGGTGGCCAGGTCATGCTCGAGCCGAATACCCGCCTGGGTAAACTGCGCCAAGACCAGTTCGCCTACGAGGAATTCACCGTGATCGACACGGTGATCATGGGCCACGGCCAATTGTGGAAGGTCAAGGCCGAGCGTGACCGTATCTACTCGCTGCCGGAAATGACCGAGGAAGACGGCATGGCCGTCGCCGAGCTGGAAACCGAATTCGCTGAAATGGACGGCTACACCGCCGAATCCCGTGCCGGTGAACTGCTGCTGGGCCTGGGTATTCCGCTGGAGCAGCACTTCGGCCCGATGAGCGAAGTGGCACCGGGCTGGAAGCTGCGTGTACTGCTGGCCCAGGCGCTGTTCTCGGACCCGGACGTGCTGCTGCTCGACGAACCGACCAACCACCTGGACATCAACACCATTCGCTGGCTGGAAACGATCCTCACGGCGCGTAACAGCACCATGATCATCATTTCCCACGACCGGCACTTCCTCAACAGCGTCTGCACCCACATGGCTGACCTGGATTACGGCGAACTGCGCCTGTTCCCTGGCAACTATGACGAGTACATGACCGCGGCCACCCAGTCGCGTGAGCAACTGCTGTCGGACAACGCCAAGAAAAAGGCCCAGATCGCCGAGCTGCAGACCTTCGTCAGCCGCTTCTCGGCCAACGCCTCGAAAGCCAAGCAGGCGACTTCGCGTGCCAAGCAGATCGACAAGATCCAACTGGCCGAGGTCAAGCCGTCCAGCCGCGTCAGCCCGTTCATTCGCTTCGAGCAGACGAAAAAGCTGCACCGCCAGGCAGTGGTCGTCGAAAAAATGGCCAAAGCCTTCGACGACAAGGTGCTGTTCAAGAACTTCGACATTACCGTCGAAGCGGGCGAGCGCGTTGCAATCATCGGCCCCAACGGTATTGGCAAAACCACCCTGCTGCGCACCCTGGTTGGCGAAATGACCCCGGATGCAGGCTCGGTGAAGTGGACCGACAGCGCTGAGGTGGGCTACTACGCCCAGGACCACGCCCACGACTTCGAAGACGACCTGAGCCTGTTCGACTGGATGGGCCAGTGGACCTCCGGCGAGCAAGTGATCCGCGGCACCTTGGGGCGGATGCTGTTCTCCAACGACGAAATCCTCAAGTCGGTGAAGGTGATTTCCGGTGGTGAGCAAGGTCGCATGCTGTTCGGCAAGCTGATCCTGCAGAAGCCGAACGTGCTGGTAATGGACGAGCCGACCAACCACCTGGACATGGAATCGATCGAGGCGCTGAACCTGGCGCTGGAAAACTACCCAGGCACCCTGCTGTTCGTCAGCCACGACCGCGAATTCGTGTCGTCGCTGGCCACGCGCATCATCGAGCTGTCGCCCGATGGCGTGGTGGACTTCAGCGGTACCTATGACGATTACCTGCGTAGCCAGGGCGTATTGGTCTGATTGACGGGTAAGGCCTGGCCATCTGAGGTGGCTGGGCCGGCCTCTTGGCAGCACAAGGCTGCTCCTACAGGTGAAGTACCTGCGACCAATCCTGAAGGTGGGTATCCCCCGACGAATAATTCGTTAGCCTGCTTTCATTTATTTCGCGCAGCGGCCATGATGGGGCCACGCCCAACCGCCCGCCCGCGAAGAGCCCATGACCGCGCAACAACCCGCCCCCACCAGCAATACGCTGCACATCACACTGCAGATCCTGTCGATCGTTTTCTACACCTTCATTGCCTTCCTCTGCATCGGCTTGCCGATTGCAGTACTGCCCAGCTATGTGCACGACCAACTCGGCTTTGGCGCAGTGATCGCTGGGGTAACGATTGGCCTGCAATACCTGGCCACGCTGCTTAGCCGCCCGTTTGCGGGGAAGGTGGCGGACACCTTGGGTGGTAAACGGGCCATCCGCTTCGGCCTGTTGGGGATTGCCGGTTGCGGTGTGCTGACGTTGTTCTCGGCCTGGACCTTGAGCGCCCCACTGCTGAGCCTGACCCTGTTACTCGGCGGGCGTTTGCTACTGGGTGTCGCCCAAGGGTTGATCGGGGTGGCCACCTTGAGCTGGGGCATCAGCCAGGTCGGCCCCGAGCACACGGCCAGGGTGATCTCATGGAACGGTATCGCCTCCTATGGCGCTATCGCCATCGGTGCACCGCTGGGCGTACTGGCCGTGGACGGGCTGGACTTCAGCGTACTGGGGCCGACCTTGCTGGTACTGGCAACCCTTGCCCTGCTGGTGCTGCGCAAGCGCCCCGACGTGGTAGTGGTACGCGGCGAGCGTCTGCCCTTCTGGTCAGCGTTCGGCCGGGTTGCGCCGTGTGGCCTGGGCCTGACCTTGGCCTCGATCGGCTACGGCACCCTGACCACCTTCGTTACCCTCTACTACCTCGAGCGCGGCTGGGCAGGCGCGGCCTGGTGCCTGAGTGCGTTCGGTGTGTGCTTCATCATTTCGCGGCTGCTGTTCGTCAACGCGGTCAACCGCTTTGGTGGCTACAACGTGGCAGTAGCCTGCATGGCCACCGAAGTGCTCGGCCTGTGCCTGCTGTGGCTGGCGCCCTCGCCGCCCTGGGCGCTGGTTGGCGCCGGGCTGACCGGTTTCGGGCTCTCGCTGGTGTACCCGGCACTGGGCGTGGAGGCGATCAAGCAGGTGCCCAGCAGCAGCCGCGGCGCGGGGTTGGGTGCCTATGCGGTGTTCTTCGACATGGCGCTGGCCATCGCCGGCCCCGTGATGGGGGCCGTAGCCGTGCACTTGGGCTATGCCTCGATTTTCTGCGTGGCGGCCCTGCTCGCCCTGGCCGGGGTCGGCCTAACGTTGCTGCTGGCGCGGCGTGCCCGTCGCAGCTGAGCGTTCGGCGGGCTCTGGTGCCCCCAAAGCCTGGCTGAAAAATGCTGCCGTTTCACGTTGCAGCGAGCGATGGATATGCCGCCTGTCGACGCCGTCGGCGTCCTTGCACAGCGCCGGCATCCGCGCATACTGCTCGGCATCGCAATGGGCCATGAACACGAAATGCCCGGCACCGGCCAACAGGCGATAGTCTGGCGTGACTGGCAGCTTGCGGGCCAAGGCTTCGGCATTTCGGTCCACGGCCACCAGTTGATCGCTGTCGCCGCTGTAGATCAGCGCGGGTATCTGCACCCCGGCCAGTGCATGACGACCGAACAATAGGCTTAGCGGCGCCATCAACATCACGGCACCCACTCGCGGATCAGCCTCAGGCGCGAGCTCGCTGCGGTCGGCGATCAGTATGCCGTGGGTCTTGCAGGCGTCAGCGTCATTCGGGCGCTCTAGGCAATACTGACGCAACCGATCCAGATCAGGGCGCGCGCCAGACAGGATCAACGCGGTTTCGCCGCCTGCCGAGTAGCCGATCACGCCCACCTTGCCTTCATTCAGATAGGGCCCGACCACGGCATCATCGCGTGCAGCGCTAATGGCGGCGCTGACTTGCAGCGGCCGCCCATAAAGATTGCTCAGGGTGCCCAGGCGACTGTGGTCGCGCGCGTTGTCCCCTGGGTGCACCACCGCGACCACCACGAACCCTTGGCGCGCCAACGACGTGGCAAGGTAGTGCAAGGCCAACGGGCTGCCGTTATTGCCGTGAGACAGTACCAGTAACGGGAACCGGCCCATGGCAACGGGCGCTTCTTCGGCCACTTCGACCGGGTACCCATCTATGCGGCTGCTCCGGGTTGCGCCATTGGCCGGGTAGAACGCCAACGCTTGCATCGGGCGGCTATCGACCGGGTCGGCCAGGGTCATGTGGTGCAGGCCGGCAACCCAGGGCGCGGCTTCGGCGCGGGCCAACAGGCCGCCGAGCAGAGCCAGCGCCAACAAGCAGCGAGGAATGGTCATCGGCCGGCGGTTCCTTGCAGGGCGAAGTGATGGCCCAGCATAAAACCGGCCGGGCCTGTGCCGGATGAAAACTGGATGAAAACGCCGTCATGCATGTCGCGCTTGCGCCCTATGCATTTGCACATTGCGTCGAACCCGTGGCATAGATGCAGGTCCACGTCTTACGTGACCGTTTCGCGCCAATGAAGGAGATTCATGCATGAGCAAGCCCGCCTACGTGCCACCCAAGGTCTGGCGCAACGACGCAGCGTCCGGCGGCCAGTTCGCCAGCATCAACCGCCCGGTTGCCGGCCCGACTCACGACAAGGAGCTACCGCTAGGCAAGCACCCGCTGCAGCTGTATTCCCTTGCCACGCCCAATGGGGTGAAGGTCACCATTGCCCTTGAAGAACTGCTCGCCTTGGGCCACGCCAATGCCGAATACGATGCCTGGCTGATCCGCATCGGCGAAGGCGACCAGTTTTCCAGTGGCTTTGTCCAGGTCAACCCCAACTCGAAGATCCCTGCCCTGCTCGACCGCAGCGTCGAACCGCCTGTACGGGTATTCGAATCGGGTTCGATCCTGCTGTACCTGGCGGACAAGTTCGGTGCACTGCTGCCAAAATCGCCAGCTGCACGTACCGAGAGCCTGAACTGGCTGTTCTGGCAGATGGGCGCTGCACCCTACCTGGGCGGTGGCTTTGGCCACTTCTACGTATATGCCCCAGAAAAATTCGAGTACGCCATCAACCGCTTCACCATGGAAGCCAAGCGTCAACTGGATGTACTCGACCGCCGTCTGGGCGAGAGCCGCTACCTGGGCGGCGAGGAGTACAGTATCGCCGACATTGCCGTGTGGCCTTGGTATGGCCAGCTGGTGCGCGGCAACTTGTACGGCGCCGCTGAGTTCCTGGCGGTTGACGAATACCCCAACGTACAGCGCTGGGCCGAGGAAATTGCCCTGCGCCCGGCGGTACAACGCGGTACCCGTGTCAACCGTACCTGGGGCGATGAAGACAGCCAGGTGCCGGAGCGCCATTCAGCGGCAGACCTGGATTAACTGCTGGCCGGGGTCGCTGCGCGACCCCGACAATGCCCGCCTGCATAAAACCATTTGCCCCTGCGCAAACCTGCGCCCACCAAGCCCTTCTTGTACACTCCTCGCACTAGCCCCCACCTGCACATTTTTTTGGTGAACGCATGATCGAGGTAACCGAGGTTTCCATTGCCGCGCTGCGCGACGCGCTCGAGTCGGGCCGCACGACGGCGGTCGAGCTGGTCAAGGCCTATCTGGCACGTATCGATGCCTACGATGGCGCCGACACGGCCACGGCCCTGAACGCCGTAGTGGTACGCAACCCGGAGGCGCTGAAAGAGGCCGAGGCCTCCGACGCCCGCCGTGCCAAGGGCCAGGTGCTGAGCCCACTGGACGGCATTCCCTACACTGCCAAAGACAGCTACCTGGTCAAGGGCCTGACTGCCGCTTCCGGCAGCCCTGCCTTCAAGAACCTGGTCGCCCAGCGCGACGCCTTCACCATCGAGCGCCTGCGCGCCGCGGGTGCCGTGTGCCTGGGCAAGACCAACATGCCGCCCATGGCTAACGGTGGCATGCAGCGCGGTGTCTATGGCCGCGCCGAAAGCCCTTACAACGCCAACTACCTGACCGCGCCGTTCGCCTCGGGCTCGTCCAACGGCGCCGGCACCGCCACCGCCGCCAGCTTCAGTGCCTTCGGCCTGGCCGAAGAAACCTGGTCCAGCGGCCGTGGCCCGGCGTCCAACAACGGCCTGTGCGCCTACACCCCATCGCGCGGGGTGATTTCGGTGCGTGGCAACTGGCCGCTGACCCCGACCATGGACGTGGTGGTGCCTTATGCACGCACCATGGCCGACCTGCTGGAAATTCTCGACGTGGTGGTCGCCGATGACGTCGACAAGCGCGGCGACCTGTGGCGCCTGCAACCGTGGGTGCCGATTCCGGCGGCCTCCAAGGTGCGCCCGGCGTCGTACCTGGACCTGGCGGTAGATGCCAGCGCGCTCAAGGGCAAGCGCTTTGGCGTGCCACGCATGTACATCAATGCCGACACCGAGGCCGGTACCTCCGAAAAACCAGGCATCGGCGGCCCGACTGGCCAACGCATCAACACCCGCGCCACGGTCATCGACCTGTGGCAGCAAGCGCGCCAGGCCCTGGAAGCGGCCGGTGCGCAAGTGCTGGAAGTGGACTTCCCGCTGGTGTCCAACTGCGAAGGCGACCGCCCGGGCGCACCGACCGTTTACAACCGCGGTATCGTCAGCAAGGAGTTCCTCCATGACGAACTGTGGGAGCTTTCGGGCTGGGGCTTCGACGACTTCCTGCGTGCCAATGACGACCCCAAGCTCAACCGCCTGGCCGATGTCGATGGCCCACAGATTTTCCCACACGACCCAGGCACCCTGCCCAACCGCGAGGACGACCTGGCGGCGGGCATGGACGAGTACGTCAACATGGCCAAGCGCGGCCTGAAGACCTGGGACCAGATCGAGACCCTGCCAGATGGCCTGCGCGGCCTGGAGCAGACCCGCAAGCTGGACTTGGAAGACTGGATGGACAAGCTGGGCCTGGATGCGGTGCTGTTCCCAACCGTAGCGGACGTTGGCCCAGCTGACGCCGACGTCAACCCGGCGTCGGCGGACATCGCCTGGAGCAACGGCATCTGGGTGGCCAACGGTAACCTGGCGATCCGCCACCTGGGCGTACCGACCGTGACCGTGCCAATGGGCGTGATGGCCGATATCGGCATGCCGGTGGGGTTGACCTTTGCCGGCCGAGCCTACAGCGACAATGCGCTGCTGAGCTTTGGTGCGGCCTTCGAGGCGACCGGCTCGCGCCGCATGATTCCGCCGCGCACTCCAGCTCTGGGCTGAATTTACAGCGGCCGCTTTGCGGCCCATTTCGCGGGCAAACCCGCTCCCACAGGTACTGAGCAGGTCTCAAGGCTTGTGGCGATCCTGTGGGGGCGGGTTTGCCCGCGAATGGGCCTGAAAAAGCAAATCGCACAATTCAACTTTTTGTGTAAAAATGCACAAAAAGTTGAATTGTGCAATTTGCCATGCCCATTCCCCCCGCTGAAGAACGCCACCTCACCCTCACCGTGCTCAAAGCCGCCATCCAGGCCTTGGGCAGCGTTGCCGCACGCAACATGGAAATCCTGCTGCACGACCTGGACCACCCGGAGCATTCCGTGGTGGCGATCGTCAACGGCCATCTCTCCGGCCGTAGCGTCGGCAGCCCGATCCTCGCCGCCCCGGAGCAGGACCAAGGCTTCAAGGCGCTGATGCAGGCCTCGGCCGAGCAGCATGGCTGCGAGCCGGTGGTACTGCCCGACTACCCCACCACGCTCAAGGGCCGCACGCTGCGCAGCGCCACCGCAATCTTTCGCGACAGCAACGGCCACCCCTTCGCCAGCCTCTGCGTCAACACCGACGTCACCGGCCTGGACGCCGCCATGAGCTTTCTCCAGCAGTTCCAACCGCTGGGGGCCACGCCTGCCGTCAACGAACCCGCCGACATGGAACTGCTGATGAGCGAGATCATTCAGGCTGCCTTGCAACGCAGCGGCCAGGGCCGGATGAACAAACAGGCCAAGGTCGAAGCCGTACAGGTCATGCAGGAGCGCGGCCTGTTCATCGTCAAAGGCGGCGTGGAAAAGGCCGCCAGTGCCCTCGGCGTAACCCGCTACACCATTTACAACTACCTTGAACAACTGCGCGGAGCCAGCCAATGACCTTGCATATCCACACCCCACTGATCGAATCCCGCTCGCTGTCGATGGTCACGGGCCGAAACGTCTGGCTCAAGCTCGACGCTCTGCAACCTTGCGGCTCGTTCAAGCTGCGTGGGGTGGGCCACGCCTGCGAAGTGCATCAAGCCCGTGGCGCCCGGCAGTTCATCTCTTCTTCGGGCGGCAACGCCGGCCTGGCGGTGGCCTATGCGGGCCGCAAGCTGGGTGTGCCGGTGACCGTGGTCGTCCCCGAGACCACTACCGAGCGGGCCAAGGAGTTGCTGCGCCTGGAAGACGCCAACGTGGTGGTGCATGGCAGTTCCTGGCAGGAGGCGAACGCACTGGCGCAGACCTTGGTAGGGCCGAATGATGCGTTTATCCACCCGTTTGACGACCCGCTGCTGTGGGCCGGGCATGCCAGCCTGATCGATGAAGTCGCCGAAGCCGGCGTGAAACCGGACGCCGTGGTGCTGTCGGTAGGCGGTGGCGGGTTGCTCAGCGGCGTGGTGGAGGGGCTGCAGCGCAATGGCTGGGGTGATGTACCGGTGCTGGCGGTGGAAACCAATGGCGCCGCGTCGCTGCACGCGGCCCTTCAGGCGGGGCATTCGGTTGAGCTGGAGCGCATCGCCTCGGTGGCGACCTCGCTGGGGGCAAAGCGGGTCGCCGATCAGGCGCTAGCCTGCGCACAGCAACACCCGGTACACAGCCACCTGGTCACCGATCGTGCGGCATTGGAGGCCTGTGAGCGATTCCTGCTGGACCATCGCCTGCTGGTGGAACCCGCCTGTGGCGCAGCATTGGCATTAGCGTATGCGCCGGGCGCCCTGGCGCAATACCAGAATGTGCTGGTGGTGGTGTGTGGCGGCGCTACGGCAACGCTTGAGCAAATTCAGGCGTGGTTGCGGCAGGCAGATTGAAGCTGCCACCTGTCGGTGGTGATTACGATAGTCATATGCACCTGATCTACTAGGCCCGCCGCAACCGAAATTGCCCTCGCAATGGCGTCAACCCTGACGAAATGCGTATCCCACCCTTTCGGTCTGCGGCAAGTGAAGGCACAATGCGTGTCCTTTTTTTGGCCGGCCTGGCCGGGGGCCTTTAAATGATCAAGACGCCGTATTACCTCATCGATAAAACCAAGCTGCTCAGCAACATGGAGAAGATCGCCTACGTGCGTGAACACTCCGGTGCCAAGGCGCTGCTCGCCCTCAAGTGCTTCGCCACCTGGTCGGTGTTCGACCTGATGCAGCAGTACATGGACGGCACCACCTCGTCCTCCCTCTTCGAGCTCAAGCTCGGCCGCCAGAAGTTCGCCGGCGAAACCCACGCCTACAGCGTGGCCTGGGCCGACGACGAGGTCGAGGAGATGCTCGAGAACTGCGACAAGATCATCTTCAACTCGATCGGCCAGCTGCAGCGTTTTGCCGAACAGTCCGAAGGTAAAGTGCGTGGTCTGCGCGTCAACCCGCAGGTCAGCAGCTCCGACTACCTGCTGGCCGACCCGGCCCGCCCGTTCAGCCGTCTGGGCGAATGGGACCCGGCCAAGATCGAACAGGTGATCGAACAGATCTCCGGCTTCATGTTCCACAACAACTGCGAGAACGGTGACTTCGGCCTGTTCGACAAGATGCTCACGCACATCGAAGAGCGTTTCGGCCACCTGCTGCACAAGGTCGAGTGGGTCAGCCTCGGTGGCGGCATTCACTTCACCGGTGAAGACTATGCGGTAGACGCCTTCTGCGCGCGCCTCAAGGCCTTCTCGCAAACCTACGGTGTGCAGGTGTACCTGGAGCCCGGCGAAGCCGCCATCACCAACAGCGCCTCGCTGGAAGTGACCGTGCTCGACACCCTGTACAACGGCAAGCACCTGGCCGTGGTCGACAGTTCGATCGAAGCGCACCTGCTCGACCTGCTGATTTACCGCCTCAACGCCAAGATGGCCCCCAACGACGGCGAGCACACCTATATGGTCTGCGGCAAGTCGTGCCTGGCCGGTGACATCTTCGGCGAGTACCAATTCGATCGTCCGTTGGCCATTGGCGATCGCCTGTCGTTCATCGACACGGCGGGGTACACCATGGTCAAGAAAAACTGGTTCAACGGTCTGAAAATGCCTTCCATCGTGGTCAAGCAACTCGACGGCAGCGTCGAAGTCGTCCGCGAGTTCGGTTTTGAAGACTACGTTTCCAGCCTGTCGTAAGACCGGCTTTCCAAGTAAGGAGCAAAGGGTAAATTGAAGAAGAACGTTCTTATCATTGGTGCAGGAGGTGTCGCCAAGGTGGTGGCCCACAAGTGCGCACAGCATAACGACGAACTGGGTCGTATCGCTATCGCGTCACGGAACATCTCCAAATGCCAGGCCATCATCGACAGCGTCAAGGCCAAGGGTAGCCTCAAGGTACCCGCCGACATCCAGGCCTTCTCGCTCAACGCCCTCGATGTCGAGGCGACCAAGGCACTGATCCGCGAAACCGAATCGCAGATCGTGATCAACGTGGGTTCCGCCTTCCTCAACATGTCGGTGCTGCGTGCCTGCATCGATACCGGTGTCGCCTATCTGGACACCGCCATCCACGAAGAGCCGGGCAAAATTTGCGAGACCCCGCCGTGGTACGGCAACTACGAGTGGAAACACCTCGAAGAGTGCCAACAAAAGAACATTACCGCCATTCTCGGCGTCGGTTTCGACCCGGGTGTGGTGAACAGCTACGCAAAGCTTGCGCAGCAGCAGTATTTCGACAGCATTGATTCGATCGATATCCTCGACGTCAATGCCGGTTCGCATGGCAAGTACTTTGCCACCAACTTCGACCCGGAAATCAACTTCCGCGAGTTCACCGGGCAAGTGTGGAGCTGGCAGAACAGCCAGTGGACCAGCAACACCATGTTCGAGGTCAAGCGTACCGACGACCTGCCAGTAGTAGGCTCGCAAAACCTGTACCTGACCGGCCACGATGAAGTTCACTCGATTTCGAAGAACCTCAACGTGCCGAACGTGCGTTTCTGGATGAGCTTCGGCGAGCACTACATCAACGTGTTCACCGTGCTGAAAAACCTGGGCCTGCTCAGCGAGCAACCGGTGAAAACCGCCGAAGGCCTGGAAGTGGTACCGCTGAAAGTGGTCAAGGCCGTACTGCCAGACCCAGCCTCGCTGGCCCCTGGCTACACCGGCAAGACCTGCATCGGTGACCTGGTAAAAGGCACCAAGGATGGCCAGCCGCGCGAAGTGTTCATCTACAACGTGGCCGACCACGAAGAAGCCTACGCCGAGACCGACAGCCAGGGCATTTCCTACACCGCCGGTGTACCGCCAGTGGCTGCCGCCCTGCTGGTTGCCCGTGGTGAATGGGATGCCAAGCGCATGGTCAACGTCGAAGAGCTGCCAGCAGAGCCGTTCCTCAAGGCGCTGGATGTGATGGGCTTGCCGACCCGCGTCAAAGATGAAAAAGGCGATCGTCCTTGGGACGCTGAAGCCTAAGCAGTAAACAGAAGGGGCGCCAACAGGGCGCCCCTTCTGCTTTTGCAGGCCAGGCCCCTACTTGCGGGCCTCCAGAATCAGGTTGAACGGCGTCTGCGTCGCCCGCCGGAACCGGCTGAACCCCGCCTCCTCGAACACTGCCCGCAAACGCGCCTCGCCGGCCTGCGCGCCCAACCCCAGCCCCACTTCCTGCGACAACGAGTTTGGCGTGCAGATGAACGTCGACGCCGCATAGAACAACCGCCCGACCGGCGTCAGGTTGCCGTCCAGCGAGTCCTCGGCATAAGGCTCTACCAACATCACCGTGCCGTCAGGTTTCAAAGCACGATAGGCATGCTTGGCTGCCCCCACCGGGTCACCCATGTCGTGCAGGCAGTCGAAGAAGCAAACCAGGTCGTGGTCATGCCCAGGGTAGTCCTTGGCGCTGGCCTGCTGGAAACCCACCCGCTCCACCAAGCCCGCCTCACGTGCACGCTGGTTGGCGGTGACGATCGAAGGCCCGTGATAGTCGTACCCCACGAAGGTCGACGCCGGAAACGCCTGCGCCATGACCAGCGTCGAGGCACCATGGCCGCACCCCACGTCTGCCACCTTGGCGCCCGCTTGCAGCTTGGCCACCACACCCTCCAGCGCCGGCAGCCAATTGGCCACCAGAAAGGTGCGGTACCCCGGCCGGAAGAACCGCTCGGTGCCGCTGAACATGCACGGATGGTGGTCGCCCCAGGCCAGCCCGCCATCGCCGCGCATGGCGGCTACCAGCTTGTCCTTGTCATGGAACAGCGCCGCCACCACGGCTGCACCGCCGGCCATGTAAGCCGGGGAATCCTCCAGCGCCAGGGCCATGGCCTGCTCTTCAGGCAGTACGAAGCGGCCCTTGTCATGCACCACATAGCCCGATGCCGCCTGTGCATTCAACCATTCGCGCACCAACCGCGGATGACAGCCGGTCTTTTCCGCCAGTTGCTCGGGGGTAACCGCCTGGCTGTCGGCCATGGCCCGGTACAGCCCCAGCTCATCGCCGAGGATGACATTGGCCAGTGTCGCCGCTGCGCCCATGTCGTTCACCAGCTTGCCCATGAAATCGTGAAGCCTTGCCTCGTCCATGACCTGCCCTCCTCTGCAAGAAGGCCATCGCCAGCGAGGGACATCCGCTCCTGGGAGGCGGTGGTCGGTTCAAGGGTTACGGATCGCGTTGAAACACATGACCGCGAGCCGTCTGTAAGTTTAGATGGTCTCCCCAGGTGAAGTGGCATCGCGGCCGCGCAGCCCACGGAATCATCCGCTGGGTAACAATTCCTAAACAACAATGTGACATTTTTTTTCAGCTTTCTTATCAAGGAGCTGTTAGATGAAAGTCACGGTTTTCGGTACTGGCTATGTCGGCCTCACCCAGGCAGTGTGCCTGGCCCAGGTGGGCCATTCGGTGTTGTGCATGGATGTCGATGCCGAACGAGTTGCCAACCTCAGTGCAGGCCATTGCCCGATCTTCGAGCCCGGCCTTGCGCCGCTGCTGGAGAAAAACCTGGCTTGCGGTCGCCTGCGTTTCACCACGGATGCCAGGGCAGCAGTTCACTTCGCCAGGCTGCAGTTCATCGCAGTCGGCACTCCGCCACAAGCCGATGGCAGCGCCGACCTGAAGCACGTTTTTGCCGTGGTCGACAGCATCCTCGAACATGCCGACGGCGCCAAGGTGATCGTCAACAAATCCACCGCGCCAGTCGGCACGGTGCACCGCATCAAATCGCGTATAGCCCAGGCCGTGGCCGACACCAGTCGTTTCCAGGTCATCAGCAACCCGGAATTTCTCAAGGAAGGCTCGGCCGTGGATGATTGCATGCGTCCGGACCGCATCATCATCGGCGGCGCCGAACCGGCCGAAGTGGAATTGCTGCGCGAGCTGTACCTGCCGTTCAGCCGCAACCGCGAAAAGCTTATGACCATGGATGCGCGCAGCGCCGAGCTGACCAAGTATGCGGCCAACTGCATGCTGGCGACCAAGATCTCCTTCATCAACGAAATCGCCAACCTGGCCGAGTACCTGGGGGCCGATATCGAGATGGTGCGCCGTGGCATCGGCTCCGACCCGCGCATTGGCTATGACTTCATCTACGCCGGTTGCGGCTTTGGCGGCTCGTGCTTCCCCAAGGACTTGCAAGCCCTGCGCCGCAGCGCCGAGGCTGAAGGCTTCGAGCCGCAGTTGCTGCGTGCGGTGGAGTCGGTCAACGAACATCAAAAGGGCCGGTTGTTCAGCAAGATCCAGCGGCATTATCCCGGTGGCCTGCGGGGCAAGGTATTTGCCTTGTGGGGGTTGTCGTTCAAGCCCAACACCAACGACATACGCGAGGCCTCCAGCCGGGTCCTGCTGGAGGCCCTGTGGGCCGCTGGCGCGCGGGTACAGGCCCATGACCCGCAGGCGATGGAAGAAATCCTGCGGCATTACGGCCCGCGCGCCGACCTGCAACTGGTGCCCTGCAAGGACGATGCACTGGAGGGTGCCGATGCGCTGGTAATCATCACCGAGTGGCAGGACTACCGCGTGCTCAACCTGGAAAAAGTGCCGCAACAATTGGCCGACCGAGTGGTATTCGACGGGCGCAACCTGTTCGAGCCCGAGCACATGGCCACCGCCGGCCTCACCTATTACGGTATTGGTCGCGGCCAGGTGCAGCCAGCATGCCCGTACTGATTACCGGCGTGGCCGGCTTCATCGGCTTCCATGTCGCTCGCCGCCTGTGCGAGGCAGGCATCGATGTGGTCGGCATCGACAACCTCAATGCCTACTACAGCGTCGAGCTGAAACTGGCGCGCCTGCAACGGCTGTTCGGCTTCGCCAATTTCCGCTTCCAAACCCTCGATATCGCCAACAGCGCCGACCTGCAACAGCTGTTCGCCAGGCAGGCGTTCAGTGAAGTGATCCACCTGGCGGCCCAGGCCGGGGTGCGCTATTCGCTGGACAACCCTGGCGCCTACGGGCAGGCCAACCTGGTCGGTTTCCTCAACATCCTCGAAGCCTGCCGCCAGCAGCCACCACGCCACCTGATCTACGCCTCCAGCAGCTCGGTGTACGGCGCCAATGCCAAGCTGCCGTTCAGCATCGATGACCCGGTCGAGCAGCCGGTTTCGCTGTACGCCGCCAGCAAGCGTGCCAATGAACTGATGGCGCACAGCTACGCGCACCTGTATCGGATACCAACCACCGGCCTGCGCTTTTTCACCGTCTACGGCCCCTGGGGCCGGCCCGACATGGCGCTGTTCAAGTTCACCCGCGCCATGCTCGGAGGACGGCCGATCGAGGTTTACAACAACGGCCTGATGGGCCGCGACTTCACCTACATCGACGACATCGTCGAAAGCATCGTGCGCCTGCGCCTGAAACCACCCCGGCCGACCGAGGGGCAGCCGCCCTGCCAGCTGTTCAACATCGGCCGTGGGCAGCCGGTAAGGCTGCTGCAATTCGTCGAATGCCTGGAAGCCGCCTTGGGCATCAAGGCCCAGCGCGACTACCTGCCGCTACAAGCGGGCGACGTGCTGGAGACCTGGGCCGATGTCGGCTCACTGGCACGCTGGATCGACTACTCCCCAGGCACGTCGCTGGAGCACGGCGTCAACGCTTTCGTTGGCTGGTACCGGGATTTCTACCGGGTTTGATCCACGTAATAACAACATGATCACAGGTAGCCTCATGACAGATCCACTTGACCTCTCGGTACTGATCCCCGCCAAGAACGAGGTCGACAACCTGCCTTCACTGCTGATGGAGATACGCGCTGCACTCACCGCCGAACGCTACGAGGTGCTGGTGGTCGACGACGGCAGCAGCGACCGCACCTTGAGCGTATTGCAGCAACTGAAAAGCCAGGGCTACACGCAATTGCGCATCCTGCGTCACGAACGCTCGCAGGGCCAGAGCACCTCTCTGTGGCATGCCGCCCAGGCGGCCCGCGGCCACTGGTTGGCGACCCTGGATGGCGACGGCCAGAACGACCCGGCGGACATCCCCGGCATGCTGGCCCTGGTGCGTGCCAACCAGGGCCTGGCCGGCGGCGTCAAGCTGGTGGCCGGGCACCGGGTCAACCGGCGTGACAGCGCCAGCAAACGCTGGGCCTCGCGCTTCGCCAATGGCCTGCGCAGCCGCCTGCTCAAGGACGCCACGCCCGACACCGGCTGCGGGCTGAAGCTGATCGAGCGTGCAGCCTTCTTGCGCCTGCCCTACTTCGACCACATGCACCGCTACATTCCGGCACTGATCCTGCGCCACAACGGCCGCATGCTGGTGCACCCGGTCAATCACCGGCCACGCCACGCGGGTGTCTCCAAATACGGCAACCTGGACCGCGCCCTGGTCGGCATCCTCGACCTGATCGGGGTGTGGTGGCTGATCCGCCGAACCCGCCTGGACAGCCACCCGCAGGAGCTTGAAGGATGACCCGCGAAACCCTGTGGCTGATCGTCGGGTTTGCCGGCCAGGCCGTTTTCACCGGGCGTTTCGTGCTGCAGTGGCTGTACAGCGAGTTCAAGCGCCGCAGCGTGATCCCGGTGGGTTTCTGGTACCTGAGCATGCTCGGCAGCGCACTTCTGCTGACGTACGCCATCTACCGCCAGGACCCGGTATTCATCATCGGCCAAAGCTTCGGTTTTCTGGTTTACCTGCGCAACCTGCAGCTGATTGCCCGCCATCAGGAACAGAAGGAATAGGCCTTTGCCAAAGTTCAAGACGCTTGCGGCCGAACGCCTGGCCCTGATCGCCCTCGCCGTGTTGTTGGTGGGCGCCGGTATCGGCTGGCGCCAGCCAATGAATGTCGATGAAGAACGCTTTCTCGGCGTGGCCCTGGAAATGCTGCAGAGCGGCACCTGGTTCATCCCGCACCGGGCCGCGGAGATCTACGGCGACAAGCCACCGTTGTTCATGTGGACCGTGGCACTGTTCAGCTACCTGACCGGCTCACCCAAGGTTGCCCTCTATCTGCCAGGGCTGCTGTCGGCGGCGACCATCACCTGGGTGCTGCATGACCTCGGGCGGCGCCTGTGGAACCGGCGCATCGGCGTAATCGCAGCTTTGCTGTTCCTGGCCACCTACCAGAGCTACAGCATCCTGCGCACCGGGCAGATCGACAGTTTTCTGTGCCTGTGGGTGGCGCTCGGCTTCTACGGCATGCTGCGCCACCTGCTGCTGGGGCCCGCCTGGGGCTGGTTCTACCTGGCCTGCGCGGCGATGGGCCTGGGCATTATCAGTAAGGGTGTGGGTTTTGTCCCGGCGCTGATGCTGCTGCCTTACGCCTGGGCAGTACGCCAGCGCTGGCACGGCGTGGTCGCGATGCCGGGCCAGGGATGGCGCTGGAGCCTGGGGCTGCTGTGGTTGCTGGCCGGTTGCGCGGTGTGGCTGCTGCCACTGTTGGTGTCGATCGCCCAGGGCGGTGGCGCGGCAGAGCTGGCCTACCTGAAAGAAATCCTGTTGCGCCAGACCGCCAGCCGCTACGCCAATGCCTGGGACCATCGCGAGCCGTTCTGGTACTTCTTCGTCAAGGTCATCCCCAAGTACTGGCTGCCCCTGATACTGGCCCTGCCCTGGCTGATACCGGCCTGGCGCCGGCAACTGCAAAAACGCGATGGCCGCTTCCTGCTGTTACTCGGCTGGGTGGCGTTGGTGCTGCTGTTTTTCAGCCTCAGCAGCGGCAAGCGCAAGCTCTACATCTTCCCGGCCCTGCCTGGCCTGGTACTGGCCATGGCGCCGCTGCTGCCTTGGCTGCTCAAGCGCTGGTGGCAGCGCCGGCCGGGTTGGCGCAGGGCCTTCACTACCGTAGCCCTGACATGGTTCGCCCTGTGGTTCGCTCGAGGCTTCGTCGAGCCGATCAAGGAAGGCCGCAACCCGCATGACACGCTGATGAGCGACGCCGCTCAAGCCACCGACGGTGCTGAACTGGTGCTGGTCAACTGGCGCGAGGGCCATTGGCTGTTTGCCCGGCAACCCATCGTGCATTTCGGCTTCACGGGCCAACCCAAAGCCGATGCGGCGGCCTACTGGCTGCGCCAGCACCCCTCTGCGTTCGCACTGGTTCCGGCCACCGAGCTGGGCCGCTGCTTCAACGCCGACAAGGCCCGCAAGCTGGGCGAGACCTCGCGGGCCGAGTGGTATGTGGTCGGTGCCGATGCCGACAACGGCCAGTGCCGCGCCACTGCCCCCGACCACGTCTACCACTTCACCTGGGCTAGGGCGCAGGAGGGCTAAGCTGCAGCACCTCGTTGGTATACGCCCACTCCTTTTGCACCTGGTCCGGGTGGTCGTTCAGGCGAACGCCATAGGACGGGATGATTTGCTTGATTTTCGCCTGCCACTCGGGCGAGGCCACCTTGTCCTTGAACACCTTGTTCAGCACATCGAGCATGATGGGCGGTGCGGTCGAAGCACCAGGCGAGGCCCCCAGCAAGCCGGCGATGCTGCCGTCCTTGGACGTCACCACCTCGGTACCGAGCTTGAGCACGCCACCGAGAGCTTCGTCTTTCTTGATGATCTGCACCCGCTGGCCCGCCTGCCACAGCCGCCAATCCTCCTTCTTCGCCTCGGGGAAGTAGGTGCGCAGTGCTTCGAAGCGATCATTGTCGGACTGCAACACCTGGCCGATCAGGTACTGCACCAGGTCGAACTCGCGGACCCCTACCCGTACCATCGGCCAAGCGTTGTGCACGCTGGTACTGGCAAGCAGGTCGAGCAGCGAGCCTTGCTTGAGGAACTTGGTCGAGAATGTGGCGAACGGCCCGAACAGGATCATGCGCTTGCCATCGAGCACCCGGGTGTCCAGGTGTGGCACCGACATGGGCGGCGCACCGGTGGCGGCAATGCCGTAGGCCTTGGCCATGTGCCGCTGGGCGATGGCCGGGTTGTCGGTGACCAGGAACGAGCCGCCGACCGGGAAACCGGCATAGTCCTTGGCTTCGTCGATACCCGACTTCTGCAGCAGCGGTAACGCGGCACCGCCGGCACCAATGAACAGGAACTTGGCATCGGTGGCCGCCTTGCTGCCATCCTTGAGGTTCTTGTACTCGACGTGCCAGGAACCGTCACCGTTGCGGGTAATGTCCTGCACCTCGCTCGACAGCTTGAGGTCGAAGTTCGGTCGGGTCTGCAGATAACCCACGTACTGCCGGGTGATCTCGCCAAAGTTGACGTCGGTGCCAATCGGCGTCCAGGTCACCGCCAGCTTCTGGTTAGGGTCGCGGCCCTCCATCATCAGCGGTACCCACTTGCGAATCTGCTCATGGTCTTCGGAGTACTGCATGGGCTTGAACAGCGGGCTGGCCTGCAGGGCCTCGTAGCGCTTCTTCAAAAAGCGGATATTGTCATCGCCCCAGACAAAGCTCATGTGCGGGGTGGTGTTGATGAACGAATGCGGGTTCTTCAGCACCCCCTGCTTCACCTGCCAAGCAAGGAACTGCCGGGTGATCTGAAACGACTCGTTGATCTCCACCGCTTTGCTGATGTCGATCTTGCCGTCCTTTTCCGGGGTGTAGTTCAACTCAGCCAGGGCCGAATGGCCGGTACCCGCATTGTTCCAGCCGTTGGAGCTTTCTTCAGCCACTTTGTCCAGGCGCTCGACCATCTCCATCGACCAGCCTGGCTCCAATTCGTTGAGCCACACGGCCAAGGTAGAACTCATGATGCCGCCGCCCACCAGCAGCACATCGACCTTTCTGGTTTCCGCAGCCTGGGCATTGAGCATGCCGATTGCCAAGGCCAGCCCGGCCAGCGCCAGTTTCGGCTTGATGGTGATCTTCATAACCTCTCCCGTGCCTCGTGCCTATCCATAAGTTCAGCCACAAGCTTAGCTGACGGATTTGCTCAGGTATGGCCGGCGCACAAGCACTTGCAATCCATCACATCTCAAAATACTGTATGAATATTCAGTATTGCGAGACAGTACCATGCAACTCATTGCCAAACTCGGCATCCTCGCCGACGCCGCCAAGTACGACGCTTCCTGCGCCAGCAGCGGTGCGCCCAAGCGTAACTCGCGCGGTGCCGACAGCCTGGGGGCCACCAATGGCATGGGCATCTGTCACAGCTACACCCCCGACGGCCGTTGCGTATCGCTGCTCAAGGTATTGCTCACCAACTTCTGCCTGTACGACTGCCAGTACTGTGTCAACCGCCGCTCCAGCAACGTGCCACGCGCGCGCTTCAGCCCCGAGGAAGTGGTACGCCTGACCCTGGACTTCTACCGGCGCAACTGCATCAGCGGCTTGTTCCTCAGCTCTGGCATCATCCGCTCGGCGGACTACACCATGGAGCAGCTGATCCGCGTGGCCCGGCTGTTGCGCGAAGAACACAACTTCCGCGGCTACATTCATCTCAAGACAATTCCCGACGCCGACCCGCTGCTGATCGAACAGGCCGGGCGACTGGCCGACCGCCTCAGCGTCAACATCGAGCTGCCGACCGACGCCAGCCTCAAACGCCTGGCGCCGGAAAAACAGGCGCACACCATTCGCCAGGCCATGGGCGTGATTCACCAAGGCCAGCAAGCCGTGGCCAACGAGCCCAAGGCGCCACGCTTTACCCCGGCCGGGCAAAGCACCCAGGTCATCGTCGGCGCCGACAGCACCGACGACAGCACCTTGCTGCGCAACGCCGAATCGCTTTACCAGGGTTACGGCCTCAAGCGCGTGTACTACTCCGCCTTCAGCCCCATCCCCGACAGCCCAGGCAGCGTGCCCCTGGCCGCACCTCCGCTGCTGCGCGAACACCGCCTGTATCAGGCCGACTTCCTGCTGCGTGGCTATGGCTACAAGGCTGGCGAGCTGCTGGGCCAGAGCGGTAACCTGGCCCTGGACATCGACCCCAAGCTGGCCTGGGCGCTGGCCAACCGCGAGGTCTTCCCGCTGGATGTGAACCGCGCCGAGCCAGCGTTACTGGCACGCATCCCCGGCATCGGCCTGCGCAGTGTGCAACGCCTGGTCGCCCTGCGCCGGGAACGGCGTATCCGCTATGACGACCTGATCCAGCTGCGTTGCGTGCTGGACAAGGCTCGGCCGTTCATCGTCACCAGCGACTACCGCCCGGCCCAAGCCGAACTGCGCAGCGGCCTGCTAAGGGCGCGTTTGCGTGAGCCGCAAGCACCGGTGCAGATGGGGTTATGGGGGTGATCGCGCTCGACTGCGACGACCTGTTCGCGACTTGGCGCGATCAGGCCCGGGTGTTGTTGGGGCATGGCATCGACCCGTCCGAAGTCACCTGGTCGCAAGGCCCGATGGCGGACCTGCTGGCCATACCGACTGCCCCCCCGGAAGGCCCCGGCCCTTTTCGCGCCAAAGTCCCGGCAGCCTTGCTGAGCCAACTGGAACAGGCCTCCCGCTACCGTGGAGAGCAACGTTGGAACCTGCTGTACGAAGTGCTTTGGCGCGTCGCCCATGGCGACCGCACAGCCATGCTGGCGGGTGACAGGTTGGGCAGTGAGCTGCAACGGCGCATCAAGCAGGTGAGCCGCGAAGCACATCACCTGCATGCGTTCGTGCGCTTCGTGCCGTTGCCTGATGAACTGGTCGCGCATTTGCAGCTGGACCTGGTGGCCTATCACGAGCCGGCGCATGACATTCTGCAAAGTGCCAGCCCGCATTTCGCCGACCGCCTGGGGCGTTTGCGCTGGCTTATCGCTACACCACAGGATGGCATTCGCTTTGACGGTCAAGTGTTCGATTACCAGCGCCAGTGCCCCGAAGCCTGGCGCCAGTGGGCGCGCAACGCCGACGACCCTGGCGCCGAGCTTTGGCGCACGTACTACCGCCATACCTTCAACCCGGCCCGCCTCAACCCGGACGCCTTGCGCCTGCACATGCCCGGGCGGTTCTGGCGGCATTTGCCGGAAGGCATGCTGATACCGCAGCTGGAAGGCTTGGCGCGCCAGGGCAAGCAGCGGGACGGCCAGGCCCTTGAAGTGGCCGCTCAATCCGGCAAGCAAATCAGCATGCACACGCGGTCGGTGTAGGAGCGGCCTTGTGCCGCGATGGTCCGCAAAGCGGGCGCTGATTCCAGCAGCGAGGCTGATCTTTTAGGGGTGCGGCGCAGCCCTACCGCGACGCAAGGCCGCTGCCACAAAAAAGCACCGCGGCTTTGCCTCGACGTCAGGCGAAGAGCCTATCCAGGCAACCAAGCTTCTTCTTGTACGACCGCCGCGCCTCCAGCGCCTGCTCCAGGCTAACCGCCAGGAACCGTGCCTGCTGGTTAGGCTGCATCTGCCCGATCAAATCAAGGTCGGCACTGATCACCGTGCCGATCATGGCGTAACCGCCACCGGACACAGCATCGCGGTGCAGGATGATCGGTTCCAACCCCGCCGGCACCTGGATCGAGCCGATTGGGTAGCAGCTGTCGACGATGTTCGACGGGTCCGACCCAGCACCGAACGGCTGCTCCCGTGGCTGGAAGCTCAAGGCACTGCCGCCTTTGTAGCGATAGCCAATACGGTCCGCCTCGGAGCCGACTGTCCAGGCTTCGGTGAAAAAGCTTTGCGCCGCAGGTGCGGTCAGGCGGTGGAAGTACAGCCCAGGCACCACCCGCAACACCACCTCGCCACCCAGGGCCTGACGCAAGGCCATCGGCAGGCTTGCACCGGCACGGGTCTTGCCGCTGGGCACGCCGACCGGTAGCAGGTCGCCCGCCATCAACTTGCGCCCATGAAAGCCGCCCAAGGCCCCCAGCGCGTAGGTGGAACGGCTACCCAGTACTTCGGGCACGTCGATGCCGCCTGCCACTGCCAGGTAGGCCCGAGCACCTGCGGTAGGAAAACCGAAACGCAACACTTGCCCGGCGCGCACGGCAAACGCCGTATCCGGCCGCTGCTCGCGGCCATCGAGCAACGCGGGCATCTGCGCACCGCAAACGGCCACCAGTGCGTCCTGCTGAAACTCCAGCTCCGGCCCCACCAACGCACATTCCAGGCCCGCAGCGCCGGCCGGGTTGCCCACCAGGTGGTTGGCCGCGCTCAAGGCGTATTGGTCGAGTGCGCCGGACGGTGGGATGCCCAGGTGGTAGTAACCTTCGCGGCCCAGGTCCTGCACGGAAGTCGCGAGGCCGGGTTTGAGCACCTTGATCATACCAGCACCTCCTGCAACGATTTGGGGTAACCGACCGGGTCGGCGAGGAAGGCATCCAGAGAAAACGCCACCGGGCGAATGCGCAGGTCGAAGCGGCCTTCCTCCACATCCGCCACCGCCTGGTCGTAGGCCCGGCGGTCAATGGGCTTGAACTGCACGATGTCGCCCGGGCGGAAGAACACCATGTGGTCCTTCAGGTAGTTCAAGGTTTGCTGCGGGTCGTAGATCGGTGCTGGGGTAACACCGAACATCTGGTAGCCGCCTGCCCCGCGCACCGAGTAGATACAGCCAAAGCAGCCGCCATGGCCCAAGGTGAGCTTCGGCGTGTCGGTACGCGGGCGCAAATACTTGGGCACCTGCAACTGCCGCTCGCGCTCGACCATCTGGAACATGAACGGCAGGCCGGCGACGAAACCGACCATCGACACGAACCACGGCGCGCCGCTGTGCGCGGCGATGAAGGCCTCGACATCGGCCAGGCCGTTGATGCGTGCGGCGTACTCCAGGTCGGTGCTGGCCGGGTCCTGGTGGCGGTCGCGAAATCGCATCAGCGTTTCATGGGTCCAGGGGTCGTTGTACAACACCGGGATCTCGATGATCCGCGTCTGCAACGAACGCTCCGCCACCGCCTGCGCTTCGGCGCCGCGCACGGCCTCAAGCAACGCCTCGGGGGCGATGCGGTCCGGGTCGAAGCGAATCTGGAACGACGCGTTGGCCAGGCACACATCCAGCACGCCATCCAGGGCCAGCCGCTCCACCGCGCGGGTGACGGCCATACCCTTGAAAAAGGCCTCCAGTGACATGCTTTCGCTGACTTCGGCAAACAGGTGCTCGTCGGCGCCGAAGCTGTAGCGGATCGGGGTTGTAGCAAGCGGTTCGGCCATGACTGTTCCTTTTCTTGGAATCTTTATAGAAAGGCAGGCAAAAACAAAATGCACGGGCTGCGGCTTGTCTGTTTGCCGGATGCCCAACGGTTTCAGCGTGGCACACGCACCACGATGCCGGCCGTATCCAGCGCCTTGCGCGTGGCCTCGACCAGGTCAAGCGCACCTGGGGTGTCACTGTGCAGGCAGATGGAATCGAATTCGATGGCCAGGTCCTGGCCTTCGACGGTGCGTACCACGCCTTGTTGGCAAGCGCGCAAGACGCGCTCGGCGACAGCCTTGGGCTCATACCCCCGCACATTGCGGGTGAACACGATCGACCCGCTCAGGTCGTACTCGCGGTCTGCGTAAAACTCGCGAACCACCGGCTGTCCCAGTTCCTGGGCAATACGGCAGATCACCGAACCCGGCATGCAGTACAACATCAGCTCGGGCTCGATCACTCGCAGGTTTTCCACCAGCAAGCGCGCTGCCTCCTGGTCACGCGCCAAGTGCATGTACAGCGCCCCGTGCGGCTTGATGTGCTGCAGGCGCACGCCTTGGGCGCGGGCAATTTCACGCAGCGCGCCCAGTTGATAGAGCATGTCGTCGACCAACTCCTGCGCCGGAGCATTGATGTGCCGGCGACCGAAACCGACCAGGTCACGAAAGCCTGGGTGCGCCCCCACCGCAACACCCAGGGCCTTGGCGCGCTCGACTGTGCGGCGCATCGTGCCAGGGTCACCGGCATGGAAGCCGGTGGCGATGTTGGCGCTACTGATGTAGCCCATCAGCTCGTTATCGACGCCATCACCGATCGTCCAGGGGCCAAAGCCCTCACCCATGTCCGAATTGAAATCCACTGCTTGCATGACGGCATCTCCTGGCACTTGTGACTGCATGCATGCCACGTTAGATTCTCTGTACCCCCTTGGGAAGATCTATAAACAGATAGGGTGTCTTCTGAAAAACAGATACACCGGGAGCCTACCGTGTCACTGACCCTGCGCCAGGTCCGCTACTTCGTCGCCACCGCCGAAATCGGCCAGATTTCCCAAGCGGCGATTCACTTGAACATCTCCCAGTCGGCTGTGACCACGGCCATCAAGGAGCTTGAAGCGATGCTCGGCGTGCTGTTGTTCCAGCGCTCGGCCCAAGGCATGAGCCTGACCGAGGCCGGCCGGCACTTTCTGAACCGCGCCTACGTCATCCTGCGCAGTGTCGACGACGCGCTGAACAGCCCGCTACCGGACGTGCGCGCCAGCGGCCTGTTGCGCCTGGCGGCCAGTTACACAGTGATCGGCTACTTCCTGCCGCACCACCTGCAACGCCTGGAACACTGGCACCCGGACGTAACCCTGGAGCTGTACGAGCAGGAGCGCAGCGCTATCGAGCAAGGCCTGCTGGAGGGGCGTTTCGACATGGCGGTGGTACTCACCGCCAACCTCACCCACCCCGACATCGTCTCGGAAACCCTGTTCAACTCCGAACGCCGGCTGTGGCTGCCCGGGCATCACCCGTTGTGCGAACGCTCGGCAGTGAGCCTGGCCGATGTGGCCTGTGAGCCGTTCATTCTGCTGACTGTCGATGAGGCCGAGCAAAGTGCCATGCGCTACTGGGAACAGGCCGGGCAACGGCCCAGTGTACGGGTACGCACCAGCTCGGTGGAGGCCGTGCGCAGCATGGTCGCCAACGGCAGCGGCGTGGCGATCCTGTCGGACCTGGTGCACCGGCCTTGGTCGCTTGAGGGCAAGCGTATCGAGACGGTCACCATCAGTGACCCGGTCACACCAATGAGCGTGGGGCTGGCCTGGCACCGGGAGCGCGCGTTCAGCCCGGCGATGCAGGCCGTGCGCAACTACTTCCACGATGCGTTTCTGGCGCCGCAACAATTGTCGGCTCGGCGCTGATGAAGGCAAAACCGATCGCAAGCCGAACGATCAGCCGCCACAACCGTCCTAAGCTGAGCCGGTGCCGACACGCAAAGAGGACGCGCAATGACCCAGCCCGACCCGTCATACGTCAAATGGCTCGAAGACCGCGCCATGCTCAAGGCCTCTCAGGCGCGCGCCAGCCTGTATTCAGGCCAGTCACGCCTGTGGCAACAACCCTATGCCGAGGCCCAGCCCCGGCGCGCCACCGAAATCGCCTCGGTGTGGCTGACCGTCTACCCTGACGCCATCATCGCCCCCGAGGGTTGCTCGGTGCTGGGTGCCCTGGCCCACGAAGCGCTGTGGAAGCGCCTGTCGGAAATCGGCGTACAGGGCCTGCACACCGGCCCGATCAAGCGCTCCGGGGGTATCCGCGGCCGCGAACTCACCCCCAGCGTGGATGGCAACTTCGACCGCATCAGTTTCGACATCGACCCGCTGTACGGCAGCGAGCAGGAGTTGATCCAGATGAGCCGCATGGCCGCCGCGCACAATGCCGTGACCATTGACGACCTGATCCCCTCGCACACCGGCAAGGGGGCCGACTTCCGCCTCGCCGAGCTTGCCCACGGCCCCTACCCTGGGCTGTACCACATGGTCGAGGTGCGCGAAGAAGACTGGCCGCTACTGCCCGAGGTGCCCGTCGGCCGCGACGCGGTCAACCTGCTGCCAGCTCAGTGCGACGAGCTCAAGGCCCGCCACTACATCGTCGGCCAGTTGCAACGGGTCATTTTCTTCGAGCCGGGCGTCAAGGAAACCGACTGGAGCGCCACGCCGCCGGTCACAGGCGTCGACGGCAAGACCCGGCGCTGGGTGTACCTGCACTACTTCAAGGAAGGCCAACCGTCGCTGAACTGGCTGGACCCGACCTTCGCCGCCCAGCAGATGATCATTGGCGACGCGCTACACGCCCTGGATTGCCTGGGTGCGCGCGGCTTGCGCCTGGACGCCAACGGCTTTCTCGGCGTGGAAACGCGCGCCAGCGGCACCGCCTGGTCGGAAAGCCATCCGCTGTCGATCGTCGGCAACCAGTTGATCGGCGGCATGATCCGCAAGGCCGGTGGTTTCAGCTTCCAGGAGCTCAACCTGACCCTTGATGACATTGCGCAGATGTCCAAGGGCGGTGCCGACCTGTCCTACGATTTCATTACCCGGCCGGCCTATCAGCATGCGCTGTTGACCGGCGACACCGCGTTCCTGCGCCTGATGCTCAAAGAAATGCATGCCTTCGGCATCGACCCGGCCTCGCTGATCCATGCCCTGCAGAACCACGACGAGCTGACGGTGGAACTGGTGCACTTCTGGACCCTGCATGCCCACGACATGTACCTGTACAAAGGCCAGACCCTGCCTGGCAGCATCCTGCGCGAACACATCCGCGAAGAGATCTACGAACGGCTGTCGGGCGAACATGCGCCCTACAACCTGCGTTTCGTCACCAATGGCATCGCCTGCACCACCGCCAGCCTGATCGCTGCCGCACTGGGCATTCGCGACCTCGAGCAGATTGGCACGGCTGACATCGAACTGATCCAGAAGGTGCACCTGCTGCTGGTCATGTACAACGCCATGCAGCCCGGGGTGGTCGCATTGTCTGGCTGGGACTTGGTCGGCGCCCTGCCCTTGCCCGCCGAAGCCGTGGCCGAGCGCATGCTCGATGGCGATACCCGCTGGATTCACCGGGGCGGCTATGACCTTGCCGGGCTTGACCCGCAAGCCGAGGCGTCAGTGCGTGGCATGCCGCGTGCACGGGCACTGTACGGCAGCCTCGACAGCCAGCTGGAAGCGGTTGATTCGTTTGCCTGCAAAGTGAAGAAACTGCTAGCGGTACGCCAGGCCTATGGCATTGCCACCAGCCGTCAGGTGCTGGTACCCGAGGTCATCAGCCCGGGGCTGCTGGTGATGGTGCATGAGCTGCCAGCCGGGCGCGGCATCCAGATCAGTGCGTTGAACTTTGGCCATGAAACGATTGCCGAGGAGTTGCTGTTGGACGGGTTCACGCCTGGGCCGGTGGTGGACATGATCAACGAAACGGTCGAAGGCGACTTGAGCGAAGATGGGCGGTTGATGGTGAACCTGGACCCGTACGAGGCGCTGTGCCTGCGCATCGTCAACAGTAGCGGACATGTGTAATTGGCGATGAAAACAGCCACCCGATCAATCAAATCGTAATATCGAATGGCCATATTGGGCGCCCCTGAACACTCACCCATGGTCGCCCAATGCATTTCACGCCCAACCGCCTGGCCCTGTGCATCGCCCTGGCCTGTGCTGCCTTCGCCCCCAACGCCTTTGCCAAGGATTACCTGATCGACCGCGCCAGCACCGACACCCTGGAGCTGAAAAAGTCCGACACCTTGATAGTGACGGCCAGTGGCAGCATCGTGGCCAGTGACGACGACGGCGTGATTTTGCCCAAGCACACCAGTGGTGCAACGGTGAGTGTCGATAACGCCGGCATCATCCGCTCAACCGATGGCCGTGGCATTGACAGCAAGGGCGACGGCGAAGACCTCAGCCACTTCGTCATCACCAACCACGCCGGGGGGCTGATCCAAGGCAGCAACGACGGCTTGCGCTTGCAGACCAACCCTGCCGCCGGCGGTAGCCTGAGCATCATCAACGCGGGCACCATCGCGTCCACCGTCGAAGGCCAGGCCATCGACCTCGAAACGCTGAACAATCCAGCGTTCACCACCACCCTGGAGAACCAGACCACAGGCGTGATCCACGCCGTAGGCAACGACGCGATCAAGACCGGCTCCAACGCCACGATCACCAACTACGGGCTGATCTACACCGACACCGCGCCACAGGACAAGAACGGCCTTGACCAGAAGTGGGACGGCATCAAGATCGGCACTTCTACCGGGGTCACCGTGTACAACCACGGCACCATCAGCGCCGACCGCCACGGCGTCGACCTGAAGACCGATGCCACGCTGTACAACTACGAGGGCGCCAGCATTACCGGGCGCAACGGTTCGGGTTTCGGCTCCGACGGCAGCGGCACGGTGTACAACTGGGGCACCATCACCGGTGCCATCGCCGACGGCAAGATCAATGGCGACGGCGATGGCGTCGATATCGACAACATCGGCCATGTATACAACGCCGGCACCATCCAGGGTTTGGGCGCCAAGGGCGTCGACAGTGGTGGCCGGCCAAATGGCAGCGAAGGCATTGCCATGGGCGGTGGCAGCATCGTCAATACCACCAGTGGGGTCATTCGCAGTGTCGACAACGGCATCCTGGTCGATGACGGCGCCGAAGGTGCCGGTGTGGCCGCGACCACTATCAGCAACGCCGGACGCATCGAGGGCGAAGGCGGCTTTGGCATCAAGCTGATCGGCGAGTACGACGACAGCGTGATCAACAGCGGGACTATCAGCGGTGGCAACGGCCTTGCGCTGAGCATGGGTGCCGGCAACGACAGCCTCACCGTGCTGACTGGTGGCACGTTCAACGGCCTGGTCGATGGCGGTGCTGGCATCGACAGCCTGACCCTGAACGGCACTGGCAACTTCGGCAACAGCGCCAACTTCGAAACCTTGAAGGTCAGCGGCGGCAGTTGGACCCTGACCAGCCTCGAAGACTTCAGCCAAGGTGGCGTGGTGAACTCGGGCGCCACGCTGATCAATCAGGGCAGCATCCTCGGCTCGATGTTGATTGAAAAAGGCGCCACGTATGCCGGTGGCGGGTCGGTCGGCGGGCTGCAAGTGAACGGCACCCTGCTCACCAACACCGGCCTGGGCGTCGCCGCCGTTGCGGGCGACCTGAGCTTTGGCCAGGGTTCAAGCCTGGTGTATGGCGTCAACGCTGACGGCAGCAGTGCACCGATCCATGTCAGCGGTACTGCCAACCTCGATGGCGCCACGTTGCATGTGCAGCCAAGCGCCGGCGAATACCCGTGGCAGAGCCACTACACCGTGCTGACCGCCGGTGCCGTGAACGGCACCTTCACCCAAGTCAGCAGCGACTATGCCTTCCTCACCCCTATCCTGCGCTACAACAACACCTCGGTAGGTCTGGACTACACCCGCAACGACGTAGCCTTCGAGCACTATGCACCGTCCGCCAACGCGGCTGGCGCTGCGCGTAGCCTGGCCAGCCTCGGGCAGAACAGCAACCTGTACAACGCCGTGCTCGGTACCACCGCAGCCGGTGCCGGCAATGCCATCGAGCAGCTGTCCGGCAGCAATACCGCCAACCTCGCGGCCGCCACCCTGGCTGGCGCGTCGCAGGTCGGCAGCAGCATGCTCGGCGCGATGCAGGCAATGGGCAGCGCTGGCGGCCTGCTGGTTGGCCTGAACGACAGCGACGGCCCGGCGCTGGCCGCCACCGGCGTGCCGCGTGAAGCGCGCAACCTCAACGACCCGACTGCCCAGGGGCGCGTCTGGGCACAGGCGCTGGGCAGCTACGGCAAGGTCGATGGCAGCCATGGCGCCAGCACACTGGAGCAGCGTACCGGCGGTGGTGTGCTGGGCGTCGACTGGGCGTTGGCTGGTGACTGGCGCGTGGGCCTGCTGGGTGGCTACTCGCACACCCGCCTGGACGCCACTGGCCTGGATGGCACGGTGCGCAGCTGGCACGCTGGCGTCTACGCCCAGCATCAGAGCGGCCCACTGGCCGTGCGCCTGGGTGCGGCGTACAGCAGCCACGACGGCGACAGCAAGCGCGACGTGGCGTTTGCCGGTTTCAAAGAGCGCCTCAAGGGTGACTACGACGCCGACAGTCAGCAGGCCTTCATCGAGCTGGGTTACACCATGGGCAGCGGTCGCCTGAGCGCCGAGCCGTTCGCCAACCTCGGCTACCAGCGCTACCACCGCGACAATTACCGGGAACAAGGCGGCGATGCGGCGCTGGCCGTGGACGCCGATACCCAGAACAACGTCAGCAGCACCTTCGGTGTGCGCCTGGCGCACCTGGGGCAGCTGGACAACGGCATGAGCCTGACGCCACGGGCGACCCTGGGCTGGCGGCACACTTACGGCAGCATCGATACCCGCACGCGGCAGGCGTTTATCGCAGGGGGTGATGCGTTCAGTGTCGAAGGCAGTGCGATCGACCGCGACAGCTTGCTGGCCGAGGCCGGGCTGGACCTGGGGCTGAGTGCGCGGCAAAGCGTAGGCATCGGGTATAGCGGTGAACTGGGCAGCAACAGCCGTAACCATGCGGTGGTTGGGCAGTGGCAGTTGAAATTCTGATTTCAGAGTACGGTCACTGCGTACGGCAGTGGCCTTGCCCACTATTCGTACAGTCAACATTGCGCTTGAGAATTTCTGGTTTTGGTTTGTCTGCACAGTGTCCGTGACCTAATGTGATGGCAGTCGCCAGGCCATCTACCCCCTCAAAAGTCGGCATTGCTGAGCGCCCCAGTGAGAGAAAATCGGTACGCGAAGATTTTCCCCTGGCAACAAGCGCTCGATAAACCAGTAATTCGATGGAGCTGAATACAGGCACATGTACACACTGACTGCAATGTACAGCGTACCAAGCGTGACTTGGCAACAATTGCCATGCGAGCAACCCGCTTCGTGCATGAGCGGTTGCCGTACTGCGAACAACGATAATTGTGTCTGCCAGCAAATGCGCGAGGCACTCGACCGCTATGCGGGCTTGTTCGCCAAGCTGCTCACGCCGCAGGTGTCACTATGGGGCATGCGCTGGGGTGAGCCCTACCATGTGGACTTTGTTACACGGTGCAGAACGGCAAGCTATTTCACCCTGTTGCCCATCAGCAATAGATTGATAAGCGGCACGGCAGTGGTACCAAATTATGAAACCTGCACATTGGAACCGACTTACAACACGCTCACATTCAGGGACTTAGACCTCGACATCTGGGCGCAATCCTTCATGTCCGCATTCGACGATTTCCTCGCCTTGATGACCAACGGCGCACCCACCGCGTTCGACGATCCCGTCTATCAGCGGCTTGTATCGTTGAAGGAAACCCTTGCCAAAGTGCTTGCCACAGGTGTCGCTCCGGTTTTCGCCATGCAGTCAGACGGCGACCTGAGCGCCGCACGGGATCAGTTTGAGCAGCATGTGCAAACGTCGTTCTCAAATGCGTATCTGCATGCCTCGATTGTACAAATACCAGCCGCTGTCAGCACGCCGTTTCCATTGCGAGCTGAATCGAGCGTCCCGCGTTTCATAGGTACACTCATGGAGTTTGGCTATACGCACTCGCATGGAAATCGTTGTGTACTGGGTCACCAGGCTGGTCCCCAGTTCACAACGATGTCCATGCTTGAAGTACCAATGCCTAGGCGGGAATTCCCTCATCAACCGTCGCTGTTGAGTCAACGAGCAAAACTGTCCCACGAGGCGCGTGTCCAGGCCTCTGCCTGCACAGCGCTGCAGTGGAGTTATGAGGCGCAAGTGGAGTTGCCCGCACACGGTGCTCAAGACCAGCTTTGGGTAAGACTGGCCTACAACAAGCCAATCGATGAGCCGCTACAGGATTGCGACTCAACTGACATGGGTGATCACCAGGAAATGTTTGCCGCGCTTGCGTCATTCAATGTTGCCTGGCCGGTCTTGTGGCCACAGATGCAGGCATTGCAACAAGAGGCATCAGAACGGCATACCGATGGTCCCGCAAAGCAACGGGTAACTACTGCATTGCTGAATCAGTTTGAACACGTCATCCAAACATGGGCTAACTGGCGTTGGCCCACATGCGCAACTGTGCCGAGTGCGTCAACGGCTCCTCCTCCCGCTGATCAGGCAAGCGCTCTGTATGTTTTGGATTTCGCGGGCGCATCCAATGGGCGCAAGACGCTGCGCCTGTTCGCTCAAAGCACACAAGTGGAGGCAGGGTGTGGTCTTTCGAAGATGGGCTGGCCAACCATCAATGGCCAACACCCCTGCGGCGTAGCGTTTGCAGGTGAAGTAGCGGCACTCAATAACGACTCATGCTGGTATGTGGCACAGTACGATGATCAAGCGCTTTCAACGATGGACGAGCCTACTTTCAAATTCGTCTGGGCGAATATCGATATCGGAACATACCAGAGTGCTTGCTCGACCTGGTGGATTGTGCGAAACGCGAATCTTGAAGGTTCTGCGGGGGCGCGGACCAACTCAGCCTTGGTCTATCAGTCGCCGGCATCTGCTTTCAGCGCTCCCGTTGTGCCAAATATCATCCTACCAAGCCGCCAGTTCGCCTGCGATGGCAACTTGTTCACTGCTATCGAGCTTGCCTTGACGCCGTTCGCCAATGCAAGCCGTGCACGGCCCCGGGAATGTTGCCTCAGTATAGCCATGGGTTTGCGCTCTCAGATTACCGCCCCCAGTGCTGCTGCATTGGACGCTTGGTGCGAGGTTCCGATTCTGCTGGTAGACAATGTGAGTATTGCGAACGGTGACTCTGAAACTATCGCCGACAACGCCCACTCTTTCGCCACGCTGGTCGAGCAATTGGCGGATGGATTCATGCAGTGGTTCAATCACACGACCCCATCCTCACAAAGCGCAATGTTAAAACTAGACGTCACGCTGTATTTCAACCTGAACGAAGTGTGGTCGCCAATTGCATCCGCGCCTGAACTACTTATCAGTATTCCTGCGGATGGAACGTTGTCACGCCGAGGGGCTGGTTCTCACGCATGACTGCACGGAGGGAAGCCAGGCGGGGGCTTTTACAAATTGGCAGTAGCAAAGCAAGGTCGTGCGAAGCCTTGCATTTACAGCGCTACGGGCATAGCGTTCGGGTGTTTTCTTTTCCGCGCCCAGGAGCAACTCCATGTACACCGGCATCGTCCAGGCCGTCCGCCCTCTGCTTGATGTGACCACCTACCCGGGCCACAACCAGTTCACCATCGACCTCACCCCAGAACTGCTCGAAGCGCTGAAGATCGGCGCCAGCGTCAGCGTCGAAGGCACTTGCCTGTCGGTCACCGAAATCGACGGCAGCCAGGTCAGGTTCGACGCCATGACCGCTACCCTCGAACGCACCAACCTGCGTAACTTCAAGGCCGGCCAAGGGGTGAACATCGAACGTTCAGCGAAGATGAACGCCGAAGTTGGCGGCCACCTGATGGCTGGCCACATCGCCACCACTGCCGAAATCGTCGAGCTGTCGATCAAGGAAACCGGCGCCTTCATCAAGTTCCGCATGCCGCCGGAATGGGGCAAGTACGTGTTTGCGCGTGGTTTCATCGGGGTCAATGGCTGCAGCCTGACCGTCGCTGATGTGGAGGACAACGTCATCACCATCAACCTGATCCCGGAAACCCTGCGTCAGACCACCTTCGCCAGCTACAAGGCCGGCGAGCTGCTAAACATCGAGGTCGACCACCAGACCATGGTGCTGGTCGATGTGGTGGAGCGCACCATCAAAGGCACCCTGGCCCGCGAAAAACAGCTGCCTTGAGGCCTGCACATGCTGCCTAACGCCCTCACCGCGCGCACGGCCAAGCGTTTACGCCTGCAAGTACTGCGTGGCCGCGTCGGCCTCGGCCTGGTCGCCGCGCTGTCGGTGCTGGCCGGCATGACCGATGCCATTGGCCTATTGGCACTGGGCGACTTCGTGTCGTTCATGAGTGGCAACACCACACGCCTGGCAGTGGCCATCAGTGAGGCAGATCTGGCCCTGGTGCTGCGCCTGAGTGGCGCAGTGCTGGGTTTTGTCGCGGGCAATGCATTGGGCGTGCTGATGGCGCGTGGCTTGGGCCGTCGGGCCTGGCCGGTGCTGCTGGTGGTTGCCGCACTGCTGGCGTTCGCGGCAGCGTGGCCATTGCCAGCCACCTTCCCGGCGCTGTTGGCCGCAACGCTGGCCATGGGCATGATCAATGCTGTGGTCGAACAGGTGAATGGCCTGCCCATCGGCCTGACCTACGTGACCGGCGCCCTGTCGCGTTTCGGCCGTGGCCTGGGGCGCTGGCTGCTGGGTGAGCGGCGCAACGGCTGGCGGGTGCAGCTGGTGCCTTGGGCCGGCATGCTGCTGGGGGCTGCGCTCGGCGCCTGGTTGCAACAACACCTGGGCCTGCAGGCCTTGGCCGGCAGTTGCGCGCTGGCCTGCATGCTGGCCCTGGTGTCGCGGTTCATCCCGCGCGCCTGGCAGCGTGGCTACATGCCGCGCTGATCATTCGATGCGCGGGTGCTGCTGGGCCAGCGTCTCGCGCTTGGCTTCCAGTTCGGCGATTTGCGCATCGATGTCCTCGATCTTCTGCTCGATGTTGTCGTGGTGCTCCTGCAGCAGCTCACGCGCTTCCTCGATGTCCGATGCCGCCGGTGCCGCGCCGCGCAGCGGCTTGTTGGCGGTTTCCTTCATGGTCAGGCCGGTCAGCAGGCCAATGGCGGCGATTACCATCAGGTAGTAGGCCGGCATGTAGAGGTCGCCGGTACTCTCCACCAGCCAGGCAGCGAGGGTCGGAGTAAGCCCGGCTATCAGCACCGAAATGTTGAATGCAGCGGCCAGGGCGCTGTAGCGGATGTGCGTAGGGAACATCGCTGGCAACGTGGAGGCCATCACGCCGATGAAAAAGTTCAGCAGCACAGCAATGATCAGCAGCCCGGCGAAAATCACCCCCAGCACGCCGCTGTTGATCAACATGAATGCCGGAATGGCCAGGGCGAACAAGCCAACACTGCCAACGATGATGAATGGCCGACGGCCAAACTTGTCGCTGAGCAGGCCGATCATCGGCTGCACGAACAGCATGCCGACCATGATCGCGATGATGATCAGCACACCATGGTCTTCGCTGTAGTGCAGGTTGTGCGACAGGTAGCTGGGCATGTAGGTGAGCAGCATGTAGTAGGTGACGTTGGTGGCGATTACCACACCAATGCAGGTCACCAGGCTGCGCCAGTGCTGGGTAGCCACCTCCTTGAACGACACCTTGGGCCCAGAAGCCAGGCCTTCACGGTCGCCCTGCTCCAGCTTGTCGACATGCTGCTGAAACGCGGGTGTCTCTTCCAGCGCATGGCGCAGGTAAAGGCCGATGATGCCCAGCGGCAGGGCCAGGAAGAACGGCAGCCGCCAGCCCCATTCAAGGAACTTCTCTTCACCGAGAATGGTGGATATCAGCACCACCACTCCAGCACCTAGCACAAACCCGGCAATCGAGCCGAAGTCCAGCCAGCTACCGAGAAAACCGCGCTTGCGGTCAGGGGCGTATTCGGCAACGAAGATCGAGGCACCGGTGTACTCGCCCCCCACTGAAAAACCCTGGGCCATCTTGGCCAGCAACAACAGTATCGGCGCCCAGATGCCGATGCTGGCGTAGGACGGTATAAGGCCGATGGCGAAGGTGCTGAGCGACATGATCACGATGGTCGCAGCGAGGATTTTCTGCCGCCCGAACTTGTCGCCCAAGGCGCCGAAGAACAACCCGCCCAATGGCCGGATCAGGAACGGCACCGAGAAGGTGGCCAGGGCCGCGATCATCTGCACGCTGGGGTCGGCATTGGGGAAGAACACCTTGCCCAGGGCGTAGGCGACGAAGCCGTACACGCCAAAGTCGAACCACTCCATGGCGTTACCCAGCGCAGCGGCGGTGATCGCCTTCTTCATCTTGGCGTCGTCGACGATGGTGATGTCCTTCAGGCCGATTGGCTGGACGCTTTTCTTGCGAGGTTTCATACCCGTATCCCTGTCGATGAATGCTCTAAGGGATCAGATACAACGGGACACTAAATAATTCAGCGCTTACGGATTTTTTGTGCATTGGCATAAAAAAGCCGCTGCAATAGCAGCGGCATTTGTTTGCTGAAGGCTGGGCTTCAGATACCTTCGCGGGCCAGGTCCATGGCGAAGTAAGTCAGGATCAAGTCGGCACCGGCACGCTTGATCGCGCCGATGCTCTCACGCACCACCCGGCCTTCATCGATGGCGCCGGCCAGGCCGCCAAACTTGATCATCGCGTACTCGCCACTCACCTGGTACGCCGCCAGCGGCAGGCGCGAGGCTGCGCGAATGTCGGCGATCACGTCAAGGTAGGCACCGGCCGGCTTGACCATCAGCACATCCGCACCTTCCTGCTCGTCGAGCAGCGACTCGCGCACCGCTTCGCGGCGGTTCATCGGGTTCATCTGGTAGCTCTTGCGGTCACCTTTCAGCGCAGTGCCGCCGGCCTCGCGGAACGGGCCATACAGCGACGAGGCGAACTTGGTCGAGTAGGCCATGATCGCAGTGTCGTGGAAACCGGCACCATCCAGCGCGCTGCGGATAGCCTGTACCTGGCCGTCCATCGCCGCCGACGGGGCGATAAAGTCGGCACCCGCCGCCGCGGCGATGACCGCCTGCTTGCCCAGGTTGGCCAGGGTGGCGTCGTTGTCCACACCGTGGTCATGCAGCACACCGCAGTGGCCGTGGCTGGTGTATTCGCAAAAGCAGGTGTCGGACATCACCACCATTTCCGGCACGGTGTCCTTGCAGATGCGCGACATGCGCGCGACCAGGCCGTTTTCGTTCCAGGTGTCGCTACCAGTGGCGTCCAGGTGGTGCGAGACGCCAAAGGTCATCACCGACTTGATACCGGCACGGGCATAGCGCTCGATTTCCTGGGCCAGCAGCTTCTCGGGGATGCGGTTGACACCGGGCATGCTGGTGATCGGCACGAAATCATCGATACCCTCCTCGACGAAGATCGGCAGGATCAGGTCTTCCAGGCGGAACTCGGTTTCCTGGAAGATCGTGCGCAGGGACTCGTTCTGGCGCAGGCGGCGGGGACGAACGGACGGGAATTGGTTGGACATGACAGCTCCAGGGCATTTTGAACGGCGTATACCTTATGCCTGTCGCGCGCCAGTGAAAAGGCCAAATGACGAGATTATGTCTTGCGTCAATGGCAAGGGCTGCTTCGGTCGCGTGCGCTCATGCGCCGGCCTCTTCGCGGGCGAGCCCGCGAAGAGGCCGGTGAGTCAAGCGGTTACTGCAGCCAGGGCGGCGTCGGCTCCTCTGCCTTGGCCGGCCCATGCTCCGCCTCGGCGCGCGCCGCACGACGGCGGGCGTCATCCATCCGGGCGGCGTCGATCTCCCGCATTACCCCGGTCACGTCAGCCTCGTGCTCGTCATCCTCGAACACCCCAGTCAGCGGGCTGTCAGGGAGCAATTTGCCGGCCTCGTACAACGCCCACATTTCCTGCGCATAGCGGGTGCTTTTCAGCTCCGGGGCAAAGCGCCCGAAATAATGGGCCATGTTGTCCACGTCGCGCTGCAGCATGCTGAAGGCATGGTTGTTGGCCGCCGCATCCACTGCCTGCGGCAAGTCGATGATCACCGGCCCGTCCGGGCCAAGCAGCACGTTGAACTCGGACAGGTCGCCATGCACCAGCCCGGCACACAGCATCAGCACGATCTGACGAATGACAAAGGCATGGAATACGCGGGCATCTTCGGCTTCAAGGTGCACATCGTTCAGGCGCGGGGCCGCATCGCCATCGGCATCGGTCACCAGCTCCATCAACAGCACGCCGTCCTGGAAGTCGTAGGGCTTGGGTACCCTTACACCAGCGCCGGCCAAACGGAACAGCGCCGCCACTTCAGCGTTCTGCCAGGCATCTTCGGCTTCTTTACGGCCGAACTTGCTGCCCTTGGCCATCGCGCGTGCCTGGCGGCTGTTACGCACCTTGCGGCCTTCCTGGTACTCGGCGGCCTGGCGGAAACTGCGCTTGTTGGCTTCTTTGTAAACCTTGGCGCAGCGCACCTGGCTGCCGCAGCGCACCACATACACAGCGGCTTCCTTGCCACTCATCAACGGCCGTAGTACTTCGTCGACCAGGCCGTCTTCGATCAGGGGTTCGATTCTTTTAGGTGTCTTCATCAGGCTGCGTTCAGGGTCCTGGCTTTGTTGGCGGACATCCTCTCACAGCCTGATGCGACTTGCTCGTCTGTCTTCAGGCCGGACGCATCAGGCGCCCTGCCCTACGCCCCCCACCACCACCGCGCGCGCCCGGCGCCGGGTCACCAGCAGCCCCGAACACACCACCAGCACCGCCAGCACCATGGTCGACACCACTTCCAGGCGGTGATCCGGCCGGAACAGCATCAGTACCAGTACGCCGCTGATGAACAGGATCACGCCCCAGGTCAGCCACGGGAACAACCACATGCGGTAGCCCAACGTCTTACCCTGTGCAGTCAGGCGCTGGCGCAGACGCAGCTGGGAAATGGCGATGACCAGGTACACCAGCAGGGCAATGGCGCCGGAACTTGCCATGAGGAAGCCGAACACCTTTGCCGGTACCAGGTAGTTGGCGATCACCGCCAGAAATGCAGCACCCGTGGACAACAGCACCGCCACCACCGGCGTACCACTGCGGCTGGTTACCTGGGCACAGGCCGGGGCGTCACCGCGCCGGCTCAGGGAATAAACCATGCGTGAGGCGGTGTACAGCGACGAGTTGAGGCAGCTGGTCACCGACGTCAGCACCACGAAATCGATAATGGCCTTGGCATTAGCCACGCCAAGTGTATCCAGCACCGTGACATAAGAACCTTCGGTAGCCAAGCGAGGGTCGGTCCACGGTACCAGTGCGATCACGATGAAGATCGACAGGATGTAGAACAGGGTAATCCGCCAGATCACCGAATTGGTGGCCTTGGAAATATGCTTGCCCGCCTCGTCGGATTCGGCGGCGGCAATGGTCACCACCTCGGCCCCGAGGAACGAGAACATGGTGATCAGCATCGCGCTCAGCACCGCACCAAAGCCGTTGGGCATGAAGCCGCCGGTATCCCAAAGGCGCGAAACGCCGCTGACGCCGGACCCCGGCAACAGGCCGAAAATAGCGCAAACGCCAAGGGCAATGAAGCTGACGATGGCCACCACCTTGACCAGTGCCAGCCAGAATTCGAACTCGCCGTAGTTCTTCACGCTGAACAGGTTGGTGGCGGTCAGCAGCAAGGTGATCACCAACGACAAGACCCAGATCTCCATCTGCGGGACCCAGGAGTTGATGATGGTAGCGGCGATATTGGCCTCGATCGGGATGATCAGCACCCAGAACCACCAATACAGCCAACCGATGGTGTAGCCGGCCCATTTGCCGATGGCGAGGTCGGCGTAAGTCGAGAACGAGCCGGTATCCGGCGAGGCAACCGCCATTTCGGCCAGCATCCGCATTACCAATACCACCAGCCCGCCTGCCAGGATATAGGCCAGGATGGTGGCCGGGCCTGCTTCGGCGATGGCGCGGCCAGAACCGACAAACAGGCCGGCGCCGATCACGCCGGCAATGGACAGCATGGTCACATGCCGTGATTTCAATCCATGACTCAAATTGTTCTTGTGGGTTTGCATGGCGCTACCTTGTTGTTTTTGTCATGCCCACGCTGGGGCCGCCGGCTGCACGTCACCGACGCAGGCGCGAAAAAGCCCGCCCTGCCCTAAATGGTGAGTAGGGCAGTTCGGGTTGAGTAAAACGAAACCGCAAGAGGTGCTACGGCGGTGTCAGCTAGCCGCCCGCTGGTTGGCAGCCAGGTCTGCTTTGGGGAAGCTGCCGCCCTGGAGGCTGACCTGCTCGCAAACTTTCTCGACGATATAGGCGCCGATCGGGATAGCCGAGGTGGCAGCTGGCGACGGTGCGTTGCACACGTTGACGCTGCGCGCGGTGTTGACGAACAGGAAGTCGTCGATCAGCTTGCCATCACGCGATACTGCCTGGGCACGCACACCAGCCGGATAAGGCGTGAGGTCGGCCTTGGTGATGCTCGGGCAGTATTTCTGTACTTGCTTGAGGTACCCGCCCTTGAACAGCGAGTTCTTCATCTCGATCAGGCCCGGGCGGAAGTTCTTCGCCAGCACCTTGAGGATGCCAGGGGTGGTCAGGGTCTGGAACAAGTCACTGGGGCTGACGTCGGTCTTGCGGTAGCCCTCGCGTTTCATCGCCAGTACAGCATTGGGGCCAACGGTGACGGTGCCGTCGATCATGCGGGTCAAGTGCACACCCAGGAAAGGCATCGACGGGTCGGGGATCGGGTAGATCAGGTGGTTGACGATCTGGTTGTGCTGTTTGGGCAGCAGGTAGTACTCGCCACGGAACGGGCAGATTACGAACTCGGTGCGCAGGCCCAGCATGCTCACCACTCGGTCGGCCATCAGGCCCGAGCAAGTCACCAGGAAACGGCTGCGGAACTCGTCGCGCTGAGTGCGCACGATCACTTCACTGGCCTGCTCCTGCAGGCCGACCACCTCGGCGCCATAGCGGATTTCACCACCAGCACGTTGGAATTCGGCGCCCATGGCAGCAGTGACTTCAGCGTAATTGACGATGCCACTGGACGGCACGAAGATGCCACCCATGCCAACGATGTTGGGCTCGCGCTCGCGCAATTCGTCAGCCGACAGCCAGTAGCGTTCCAGGCCATTGGCCGCAGTACGCTCCCACAGCGCCTTCATGCGCTGCATTTCCAGGTCGTTCGTGGCTACCAGCAGCTTGCCGCACTCATCGAAGCGGATGCCGTGCTGGGTGCAGAAGGCTTTGGTGGCCTTGTTGCCTTCCAGGCAGAAGCGCGCCTTGAGGCTGCCGGGGGTGTAATACACACCGGCGTGGATCACGCCGCTGTTGTGGCCGGTCTGGTGGCGGGCCGGGCCAGACTCTTTCTCCAGCAGGAGAATCTTTGCGTCCGGGTAGACCTTGATCAGGTGCATGGCCGTGGACATGCCCACAATGCCACCGCCAATAATGATGAAATCGTACACAGCCTTACCTCACACGCAGGCATTGCCTGGCTTGCTCACCGAGGCCCGCGCGGGCCCAGGTGGCATCGTTTTGTGCAAAGACGCGTGGGCGGGCGCCCGCCCCGCGCCCTGTCATTATTGCCCGCGCTGGTACAGCGGTTTAGGGAAAGCGACGTAACCACGCTGGCGCATCAGTTCGCGGCGCAGCCCCTCGTGCGGGGTGAAGCGGTCGCGGCCATGCAGCCAGAACAGGTTGTTGATCAGCAGGAAGCTGCCCACCCCCACCGGTACCGAAACCTTCTTCTCGCTGCCTTCCAACGAATCGGACAAGGCGTTCAGCCAGATGCCTTCCTCGTAGTTTTCCGGCTGCACGAACTGGTCAATGTAGCGCATGGTCGGGCGGCCTTCGGCATCGGTGTCGAATACCGAGTGGAACACATCTTCGGCCACCTTCTTGCTCGGCGGTGCGGTCCAACGCATTTCGCGGCGTGCCATCGGGTGACGGAAGAATTCGTCGCACTGCTCCCAGTCGTCCAGGTGCAGCAGCAGCGAGTTGCCGCCTTCCATGTTCTTTTCGTCGATTTTCAGCATCAGCACGTAGTCGGTGATCTGGTTCACGAACGTGCCGTCGTTGTGCAGTTCCATGACCCGGTGCGGCTGGCGCAGGTAGCTGTCGGAGTTATCGCTGTTGACCACCACGAAGCGCGCGTAGAACTGGCCACTCATGGCGTCGTAGTTGGAACGGCCGATCAGGTGTGCACAAGCGGTGGTGAACTTGACCATGTCCTCGGCCTGGCTCACGTCGTCCAGGCCGACAGGGGTAATCAGCATGCCGCCGCTGGCGCGGTCGAGGATGGTGTTGAGCAACACCGGGCGCAAGGTGCCCTGGCACAACTCGTCAAGGATTTCGCCTACACGAAAACGCAGGAACGACTTGTACTCCAGTGCCTGTACCGGCCATTGGGCAACCGCCTGCACGAACGCTTCGACGGTTTCCCGGGCAAAGGTCAGTTCCAGCAGGCGCGGCGACTGTTTCGAGGGGGCAATGGTGTAGCCCTGCGGTTCGAGCGGCAGCGGCATGACAAGTTCGTCGATCTGCGTAAAGGCGTTCATGGCAGTGTCCTGGCAAAAAAAGTTGTGTGGCGCCGTCCGGTAGTGACCTGGAGCAGTGCGGGCGAGGTAAAAATATCGCTACAAACTCAAAATGTCTACATTTTTATCATTCAGCGACATTGGACTTTTTTGTCCATTGTTTTTCGTCGGCAGAGGGTTTCGGTATGATCGGCAAAACGTTTTGAGGAACAGGATCTTGGAAGCGCTCGCCCCCCGACAAAACTCAGCATTCAGCGGGTATGAGAGGCTCAAGAAGGACATCATCCGCGGCGTGTTCAAACCCGGTGAAAAACTGTTGATGAGCGCCCTCAAGGAACGCTACGACCTGGGCGTGGGCCCGCTGCGCGAAGCACTGTCACAACTGGTGGCAGAGCACCTGGTCAACGCGATAAGCCAGAAAGGCTACCGGGTGGCGCCCATGTCGCTGGACGAGATGAACGACATCTATGATGCCCGCGCCAACCTGGAAGCGATGATCATCGCCCTGGCCATCGAACGCGGCGACGACGCCTGGGAGGCCTCGGTGCTGGCCCACTCGCACACCCTGGCCAAAGTGGTGGAGGTGAAAACCCGTGAACAGCGCCTGGACGTGTGGGACGAACGGCACAAGGCGTTCCATACCGCCATCGCCTCGGGCTGCGGCTCCAAGCACCTGCTGCAAGCGCGCACCTACCTGTTCGACCAGGCCGAACGCTACCGCCATCTGTGGCTGACGCAGACGGTGTTTTCCGAGCAGGCGCTGGAGCTCAAGCGCCAGGAGCATGCAGCGCTGGTCGAGGTGATTCTCGCCCGTGATGCCAAGCGCGCCAGCGCCATGATGCGCTCGCACCTGATGACCCCGGTGCCGATCATTGCGCAGATCATGCATGCTGAAGGTATCGGCGCACGCTAGATGAATTTTTCTTAAATCGCCGGTTGTCTATTCTTTGGCACAATCAAATCTCTATTAGATGCCCAGGAACCAGCATGCCTCGCGTACTGACCATCGAAGACGACGCCGTCACCGGCCAGGAAATCGTCGCCGAACTTACCAGCCACGGCCTGGAGGTGGATTGGGCCGACAACGGCCGTGAGGGCCTGGCCAAGGCCATTGCCGGCGGCTACGACCTGATCACCCTGGACCGCATGCTGCCCGAGGTCGATGGCCTGACCATCGTCACCACCCTGCGCAGCCTCAAGATCGCCACGCCGATCCTGATGATCAGCGCCCTCTCCGACGTCGATGAGCGGGTGCGCGGCCTGCGTGCCGGCGGTGACGACTACCTGACCAAACCGTTCGCCTCCGACGAGATGGCCGCGCGGGTCGAGGTGTTGCTGCGCCGCAACAGCGTGCCCATGACCCAGACCCGCCTGCAGGTCGCCGACCTGCAACTGGACCTGATCAGCCACGAAGCGCGTCGCGGTGACAACACGCTGAACCTGCTGCCCACCGAGTACAAGCTACTGGAATACCTGATGCGCCACAGCGGCCAGGTAATCACGCGGATGATGATTTTCGAGGAAGTCTGGGGCTACCACTTCGACCCGGGCACCAACCTGATCGACGTGCACATCGGCCGCCTGCGCAAGAAAATCGACTCCCCCGGCCAATCGCCGCTGATCCGTACGGTACGGGGCTCCGGCTATGCCATTGCTGAACCCGTCTAAAGGCTGGAGTTCCTCGACCAGCCGCCTGCTGGCGCTGTACAGCTTTCTGTTCGTGGCCTGGAGCAGCATCCTCATGGGGGTGCTGTACTTCGAGGTGTCCAGCTACCTGAACAAACTCACCCGCCACTCCATGCTGCAGCGTCAGCACCTGTTCGCGCACATGAGCGGCAAACAACTGGACGACGCCCTGATCGCCAGCCAGGCCTTCGAGGAGCGCAGCTTCGATGCCTATGGCTTGTTCGACACCCAGCTCAACCCGATTGGCGGCAGTGTGCGAGCCTTGCCCCCGGAGCTCAGGCTGGACGGCAAGATCCATGAATTGAAACGCTGCCTGGATGCCGACGACCCACACCTGCCCCGCGACAGCTGCGATGCGGTAGCGATCAAGGTACAGGATGGCCGCTGGTTGGTACTGTTCCGCGACAACGGCTCACTGTTCGTGGTTACCCGGATCATTCTCGATGCCCTGCTCTGGGGTATCTCCTTGACGCTGATCCCAGGCTTTGCCGGCTGGTATTTGTTGCGCCGCCGCCCGCTCAAGCGTATCCGTGCGATCCAGGCCCAGGCCGAGCTTATCGTCGCGGGAGACCTGACTCACCGCCTGCCCTTGTCGGCCAGGCGCGACGAACTGGACATGCTGGCCGCCATCGTCAATGCCATGCTCGACCGCATCGAGCGGTTGATGCACGAGGTCAAAGGCGTGTGCGACAACATTGCCCATGACCTGCGCACCCCGCTGACCCGCCTGCGCGCCCAGCTTTACCGCATTCGCCAGCAAAGCGACGTGGATTCCGCGCAAGCCGAGGCGCTGGACCAGGCCATTGGCGAAACCGACACCTTGATGGCGCGCTTTCGTGGGTTACTGCGCATCAGCGAGCTGGAAGACCGCCAGCGCCGGGCTGGTTTCGTCCAGCTGGACCCTCATGAACTGCTGGTCGAACTGCACGACTTTTACCTGCCATTGGCCGAGGATGGCGGCATTCATCTGGAATTGCACCAGCCCGCACAGCTGCCGGCTCTGCACGGTGACCGCGAACTGCTGTTCGAGGCGCTGGCCAATCTGGTAGGCAATGCGATCAAGTTTACGCCCGAGGGTGGGCAGGTGCGGATTTTCGCGACACAGGACGATA
>NZ_BCBQ01000044.1:0-45752 GCF_001320885.1 Pseudomonas sp. NBRC 111140 | reverse complement strand
CCAGCCAAGCCAGGCATCGGCACGGGCAAAGGTGCAGTGGACCAGATCGATGCGCTGTTGCTGGTCAAGTGCGTGGAACACCAGGCCCACGTGTTGCCCGACGGTACGGGTGACACACGCCTGGAAGGCGAACTCACGCTGGCCGCGATTGAGCAGCAGACGTACCTGTTCCCCCGGTTTCAGCTCTAGGCCTTGCTGCACCTGCAGGCCGACACCGCCATCGGAGTAATCGACCAGGGTGCAGGGGTAGGCATGACCGCTGGCCAGTACCAGCCCCGCCGGCAAGCGCATCTGCACGCGGTGGGCACGGCGCACCTGGCGCACTTCGGCGGCCACGGCAACGGCGGCGCCAATGATCAGCAGGTTGTAGATCACCCACAGCGAGCTGACGATCACCGTGCCGATTTCTGCCGTGGGGCCGGTGAACAGGCGCCACACGGCAAAGCCCAGGCCAACCACGTTGAGCGCCGCCAACCACAGGTAAGGCTGGGCGATACGCCAGTCGAACTGCGCCTGCTCCATCAGGCCGCCTTTGGCGGTGACGTTGAACTTGCCCTTTTTCGGCGCGAACAGCGCCACCGTGGTCGGGCGGGCGATGTACCAGGCCAGCACGGTCTCGTACACCTCGCCCCAGAAGGTTTGCCGGTACTTGCCCTGCATGCGCGAGTTGGTCAGGCTGGCGTGGATCATGTGCGGCAGCACGTACAGCAGAATCATCAACGCCGGTGCGTAGATGATGTAGGCATGCAGCAACAGGAACGCCAGCGGCGCGGTCAGGAATATCAGCCGTGGCAAGCCGGCCAGGAAGTGCAGCATGGCGTTGGCATAGCACACCCGCTGGAACAGGCTGAGCCCACGCCCGAACAACGGGTTGTCGGTGCGGAAGATCTGCACCATGCCACGGGCCCAGCGAATGCGTTGGCCAATGTGCGCCGACAGGCTTTCGGTGGCCAGGCCCGCGGCCTGCGGAATGCTCAGGTAAGCCGACGACCACCCCTGGCGGTGCATGCGCAGGGCGGTGTGGGCGTCTTCGGTCACGGTCTCGACGGCAAAACCGCCGATGCTTTCCAATGCGGTGCGGCGCAGCACGGCACACGAGCCGCAGAAAAACGCCGCGTTCCACATGTCGTTGCCATCCTGAATCAAGCCGTAGAACAGTTCGCCTTCATTGGGGCGACGGCGGAACGAGCCGAGGTTGCGCTCGAACGGGTCGGGCGAGAAGAAATGGTGCGGTGTCTGCACCAGCGCCAACTTCGGGTCTTTGAGGAACCAGCCCACGGTCATTTGCAGGAAGGAGCGCACCGGCACGTGGTCGCAGTCGAAGATGGCGATCAGCTCGCTGTCGGTCACACCCAGCGCATGGTTGAGGTTGCCGGCCTTGGCGTGCTTGCTGTCGGGCCGCACGATGTAGCCCACCCCGGCTTCGTCGGCAAAAGCACGAAACGCATCACGGCGGCCGTCATCGAGGATGTAGATGCGCAGGCACTCGCGCGGCCAGTCCAGGCCCAGCGCGGCCAGTACCGTGGTGCGCACCACCGACAGGTCTTCGTTGTAGGTAGGAATCAACAAATCGACAGTCGGCCAGTGCTGCGGGTTGGCCGGCAGGTTGGCCGGTTTGCGCTGCAACGGCCAGCTGGTCTGGATGTAACCCAGGATCAATACGAACCACGAATAGGTTTCGGCCGCCAACAGAATCACCCCGAACACCAGGTCGGTGGTGTCGTTCCAGTTCAGGGTCGAGGTGTAGCGCCACCACAGGTAGCGGCACGAGATAATGGTCGACAGCACGATCAGCATCAGGGTCGGGAAGCGCCCCGGCATGTGTCGCACCAGCATGGCAATGCCCAGCAACAGGCAGATGAACATCAGTTGCGCCAGGTAGCCGAACGGTTCAGTCACGCACAGCAGGGCCAGGCTTGCGGCGCACACCGTCAACACGCTGTAGAACACCCGCCGGGCGAGCACGCTAAGGCCGCGCAGGCGTGCCGAGGCTTCGTGCCTGAAAGCACTGGCGCGGTAGCGCGCGGGCACCCGATGCAGTGCATCGATCAGCAGCCCTCGGTAATGGCGCCCAACCTGGCCAACACCCCGCAGTCGCAAGCGCACTGCGCCCCATGCTCGGCGGCCAGGCCCTGTTGTGCGTGCCACCGGTTGACGGCGCACCAGCAACCACAGGCTCTGGATCAGCAGCCGTAGCGGGTCACCCAGGCTCGGGCGCTTGCCTGAAAGCTGCGGGTACAGGCGTTGGCGTTCGGCCAGCAATGCCTGCCAGGCGGGTGACTCCAGGCGCAGGAACAGAAAGGCCAGCCACACGCCCAAGGTAAACAGCCAGGCAACCGGTAGCCGCGCACCACGGGCGGTGAACCACGTATAGGCCGACACAGGAGTCAAGGTCACGGCCCGCGCCTCGTCAGGCAGCGTACCGCCAGGCTTTGTACGTCCCGGCAGGCCAGGCTCTGCGGGGCGTAATGGCCAAGCGGCGCCTTGCACGCCAGGGCTTCGAGGAAGGCTTCGTCGCGGTGGACCACCTGGATCGGCAAGCGCTCACCGAACAGGTCGCGCCACACCATCAACAGGTCGCTCTGCAAACGGCTGGCCGGGTCGTAGCGATTGACCAGCAGCATGTCGTAGTGCTCAACCGGTCGGCGCCCGAGCAGCAGGTGGCTGGCCATTTCGGCCTCAGCCACCAGTACCCGCACATCGGTCTCGATGCCGTTGCCAGCGCTGTCGGCCAACGGTTGCGGCAGGTCGAACAACACCCAGTCGAACTGCTCAGTCAGCTCGGCCTGGCGAGCACGCCATGCCAGCGCGTCAGGCACAAGGTACCGCGAACTGCCAGGCAGGTTGCCGAACGGCAGCAGGCACAGGCCATCGAGCACCTCATACACAGCATCGCTGGCCGGCCGCCCTTCCCGCTCGGCCAGCGCCCAGCCCTCGGACGTATCCAGCGGCAGGTTGAAGTGCAGGCCGAGCAAATTGCTTGGGCACAGGTCAATCAGCAGCACCCGCTCGCCCATACCCTGCAGCGCATAGCCCAGCGCAGCCAACAAGGCGCTGCGCCCCAGGCCTCCGCGCACCCCGTGCAGGGCCAGGCTGGTCATGACGAAACGCCCTCGCGCTGCCTGACAGCCGCGTACAACCCGTCCTGGCTGCTGGCCCGACAGCTTTCACCCAGCAACGGCCAGCGCTGCAGGGCTTGCTGAACGCCCACCAGCATCGAGATGTCCTGGTAGTTCAGCTCGGGCATGTCCAGGTGCTGGCGCAGTTGGGCGATGTCGTCGCTGCGGTCGGACGGGTCTGCCTTGCCAGTGATCATGGGCGCTCCTTGGGGATGGGCTGCCAGTCAGGCTGGCCTTGCAGGCGCATGTAGGCGCGCCCCTGGTAATTCAGCACCTGCGCGCCGGCGGTTTCGGCAACCTGTTCGGTGGTTGGCAGGTCGGTCAGCAGGCCGGGCACATCCAGCACGTGCTGCTGGCCCAGGCCCGCGTACACACGGGAGATCAGCTCGGACAACGCCAGGTAACTGGTGGCTGCCGTGACCCGCAGCGGCTCGCTGCGGGCAGGTTGGCCCATGCCGATGAACTTCAGCCCGACTGGCACATGGGTAATCGACGGCGTGGGGATTTCGCGCATGCCCGACAGCTGCATGCGGTCGCCATGCAACGCAGCGCCATGCTCTGGAACAATGGCCACCACTACCCGGCGGCCACTGCGCTCCAATTCGTCGAGGAAGGTGCCAAGCTCGCCGAACAGGCGATTGGCGCGGGTGGCGTAGTCGGCCACGCGGGTACCGCCGTCGGCGGTGACGATACGGTTGCCGTCATGCAGGCTGATGCTGTTGTAAAACAGCGACACATGCTCATTCGCAGTGCTTTTGCGTTGCCCCCACCAACGGCGCAATACCTCCAGGTCGCTGGCGATCGGCGAGCCGTCGAAGCCCACCAGTGCCCTTGGGAAGTCGGTATTGCGCATGCCCGGTTGTGGCATGCGCTGCTGGGTAATGTCACCGATGAAGTTGTCGAACCGGCCACTGTGGTTGAGCAAAGTGTTGCTCTGGAAACCCAGCCGGGCCAGGTTCTGGAACAACAGGCACTGCTCCGGGACAGGCTGGTACAGGCCAGCATGCGACGACTGCCCACAGCTGGCACGCAGCACGCGAATGGCGGCTGGGCCGCTATAGGAAGTTGCCGAGTTGAACTGGTCGAAGACCACGTCCATGCGCGACAGCAACGGGTTGTCGCGCAGCCCCACGGCGGACAGGTCATCCCAGGCCAGCGAACAGATGTTGATCACCAGCAGGTCGAACGGCTGTTCATCGGCATTCACGGCAGGAAACGCCGTTACCCGCTCGCGCTCGCTGGCGAAGAAGCGCTCAAGCCAGCTGTCGAGCGTGGCATTGTCAGCGGCTGCGGTGGTGGGCAGCGGTTCGGCCGGGGTGCTCGCCACCACGCCGGGCGCCTGGCCCGCCCCCAGCGATGGCAAGCCGCCAGCTGCCAACCAGGCCAGCCCCAGCAGGCTCAAGGTGCTCAGGCGCAGCCAATGGCGCAGGTACAGGTAACCCACCAGCAACAGCGTCAGCGCGCCCAACAGGTTCCAGTTGACGAAGCGGCCCAGCAGTTCAAGCAGGTAGTCCCACGAAAAATCCAGCACCCCCGGCTGCGCCAACAGGCGGCTGAAGGGTGGTAGCCAAGTGTCCTGGTAGAACAGCGCGATTGCGATGGGTACCGCCAGCAGTTGCCGGGCAATACGCAGCCACTTGCCCGGCAACGGGATCAGCAGAAACGCAGCGAACAGCAGGTTTGGCAATGCCTGGAAGTCGAGCATGCCAAGGGCGACCAACAAAAATTTGGCAAAAAAATAGAGGTTCCACCCTCCCAGTCCAGGCCAGCGGGCCAGTACCGGGAGGGTGACGGTGGTATTAGTCATTCTGGGGGTCCTGGCGTACAGCGCGGTGGCGTACGCCCAGCGGTTTCAGGTAACGGGGGGAAAGGCGACGGCGCAACCAAGTGCGCAGGGCCGCACACAGGCGCAACATCAACAAGGCCAGGCCCAATGTGACCAGGGCTGTAATGCCGACCACCTGCAGCAGTTGCACGAAGTTCATGCGCGCCCCCGCTTGGCCAGAGCGACCTTGCGCGGGGCCAGTGCCGGCCACGCCTGTGCCTGCCGCTGCACCACCGGATCGGCCCGGGGTGGCTGTGGCAAGCTGCTGTCGAGAAACGCCGGGGCGGCCAGGCTGTCGAGGTCGGCAAGCACCTCCTGGCTAATGAACAGCTCTTTCCACGACAGTTGGAAGATGTGATCCAGTGCTTGTTCGACACCTTCGCAGCGGCAGGCGAACAGGAACAGGAACAACACCTCGCCAACCACGCACGCAATGTCGCCATCACGGCGGAACACCGTGCGCGAGCAAGCCTGCAGTGGGGTCAGCCCAGGCGCCGGGTGCAGCACCAGTAACTGGTGGACGATTTCACCGTGACGCACACCCTGCCACATGGTTTGCACCGCTTCGGCGAATGCCCGGGGTGCCACCAGCCCGCAGATGGCCTGCGGCCGCAGGCGGGCCAGCAAGGCATCGAAGTCACTTGGCAGGTGCCGGCGCCAGACATAGCCCTGAATGCTTTCGACCATGGTCAAAAAGCGCGACAAGCTGGCGCCGAACGGCACGATCTGGGTGGCGCCGCAGGCCAGCAGCAGTTGTTCGTCCTGGTAACGCAGGGTGGGTGCCATTTCGCGCACCACCAACTTCAAGGCATTGCCACGCCGCTGGCGCAGGCGGTGCAGCTGGCGCGCCAGGTGGTCCAGGCGCTGCCCACCATCGATGGCGAAGATTACCGTGGCAGAGACCGCACGGCTGGCCTTGGCGCTCAGTTCATCAAGGCTTTCGCAGACCTGCCAGTGCTCGGAGAACGCGGGTGCGCCTTCCAGTACTGGGCGCTGGGCCAGGCACAGCAGCTCATCGCCACCGGTGTCGGCTGGCACCTGCGGCGCTCCGGTAACGGCAAAACCCGCATTACGGCGCTCCAGTTGCAGTTCACACGCACCAGCCTTGCCGAGCGGGTTGCTCCAGAAATGCTGCAGGTAGCGCACCCCACCTTTGCCACGGTACACCTGGGCCAACCCGTCCACGCTTTGATTGACTGCACGCAGGCGCTCGACCAGGGCGGTACCCTGCCCGCCACTGATGACCAGCAGCAGCGCTGCCTCGGCCACCAAAGCGGGGCGCAGGGCATTGCACCAGTGCTCGACTTCGGTGCCCGCCCAGGCATCGGCCGGTGCCAGCAGCACCAGCACACGCCCAGGGGCATCGAGACGGGGAAGATCATGCAACAGGTAGCGGGTGGCACGCGGGTTGGCTTCATACAGCGCCAGCTCGGCCGGGCCGCATGCGGCGTCGAGCGCACCCAGCACGTCATCCATGGCTTGCGTTTCGGCAATCAGGGCTGCCCTGGTATGAGCGGGCATGCCTTCGACCACCTGGCGGCATAGCAAAGTGGCGTCTTCGGTGGCGTCACAGGCTAACCAATACAATCCTTGCTGATGAAGCTGGCTACTCTCGGCGCTCAGGCCGGAAATAGCCAACAACGGCATTGCATACGTCAAAACACTGGCTCTGCTAAGTAAATCGAAAGGGCTTGAAAGGAGAATGTGACATGCCCGCTGAGGAAGCCTCATGAGCTACGTCAATAAAACGACAAAAACATCACGAAAGATAAAAGCGCGTCAATCCTACAGCACCAAGGCAATTTGCAATCAGACGAAAATGTAATCAATTGCAAAGTTTTGTTAACAGACGCCCCGCAGGCGGCCCTGCACAGCGCTTGATGTGATGCACTTTGCCTGCATCGGTGCTGGCTGCTGAAGGCGAATCCCGCGCTGTGCTGTATGGTTACCGGTTAAGTAAAAATCGATATTCCGGAGACAAGCATGCTTGGTATCTTTGAGCGCAGGCTCGACCCCTTCCCGCCCGACGAGGTGCCACCGCCGCCAATGGGGCTGGTGCGCTTCATGTGGGCCTGCACCCGCGGCGCCCGTGGCTACATCCTGGCGCTGGCACTGCTCAGTGCCGGGGTATCGATCTATGAAGCCTGGCTGTTCGCCTTCCTCGGCCAGGTGGTCGACCTGCTTTCGGCGTGGCAGGCCGGCGGCACCGTCGGCCCCGACGAAAGCCGCGTACTCTGGGGCATCGGCATCGTCCTACTGGTTAGCGTCGGGCTGGTGGCGCTGCGCACCATGGTTCAACACCAGGTGCTGGCAATCAACTTGCCGCTGCGGCTGCGTTGGGACTTCCACCGCTTGATGCTGCGCCAAAGCTTGTCGTTCTTCTCTGACGAATTTTCCGGCCGGGTCACCACCAAGGTGATGCAGACAGCACTGGCAGTGCGCGATGTGCTGTTCACACTCATCGAAATCCTCCCTGGGATTGGCGTGTACTTCATCGCGATCATTGCCCTGGCCGGCGGTTTCGCCCTGAAACTCATGTTGCCATTCATCGCCTGGGTCGTGCTGTTCGGTTTGGCGATGCTGTATTTCGTACCGCGCCTGGGCAAAGTCGGGCAGGAGCAGGCCAACGCCAGGTCGTCGATGACCGGGCGGGTGTCCGACGCCTATACCAACATCACCACGGTGAAGCTGTTCTCCCACTCCAACCGCGAAGCGCACTTTGCCCGTGCGGCCATGGAAGACTTCAAACAGACCGGCTTTCGTCAGATGCGCCTGGTCAGCCAGTTCGAAATCGTCAACCAGGCGCTGGTGGTGGGTTTGATCATGGGCGCCGGGGGCTATGCACTGTGGCTGTGGCACCAGGGCCAGGTCGGCACCGGGGCGGTGGCGGCAATTACCGCCATGGCCTTGCGTATCAACGGCATGTCGCACTGGATCATGTGGGAGATCACCTCGCTGTTCGAAAACATCGGCACCGTGCAGGACGGAATGGCCACCCTCACCCGCGGCCCCAAGGTGCAGGATGCGCCAGATGCTACCGAGCTGGTCACCACCGGTGGCGCGGTGAGTTTCGACAAGGTCAGCTTCAACTACAACGGCGAGCGCCAGGTGCTCAACGACCTCAGCCTTAACATTCGCCCAGGCGAAAAAGTCGGGCTGGTGGGTCGCTCCGGTGCGGGCAAGTCCACCTTGATCAACCTGTTGCTGCGCTTCTACGACGTGGACAAGGGGGAAATCCGCATCGACGGGCAGAACGTGGCCAAGGTCACGCAAGACAGCCTGCGCAATGCTATCGGCATGGTGACCCAGGACACCTCGCTGTTGCACCGAACGATTCGCGACAACATCGCCTATGGCCGCCCCGATGCAACCGAGGCGCAGATCCGCGCCGCTGCAGCCAACGCCCAAGCCGATGGATTCATCGGCCAGCTCAGCGACCGCCAGGGCAACAGCGGTTACGACACACTGGTGGGGGAGCGCGGCATCAAACTGTCAGGTGGCCAGCGCCAGCGCATCGCCATTGCCCGGGTCATGCTGAAGAACGCACCGATCCTGCTGCTGGACGAAGCCACCAGCGCGCTGGACTCCGAAGTGGAAGTGGCCATTCAGGAGAGCCTGGATGAAATGATGCAAGGCAAGACCGTGATCGCCATTGCCCACCGTTTATCGACGATTGCCGCCATGGACCGGCTGATCGTGATGGATGAAGGGCACATCATCGAGCAAGGCACCCACACCGAACTGCTGGCGAAGAATGGCACCTATGCGCGGTTGTGGCAGCACCAGAGCGGTGGCTTCCTGGGGGAAGACCAGGGTGTTGCAGAGGCTGTGGAGTAGGCCTGCTATTGGTTGGGGCCGCAGGGCGGCCCCAACTGTTGTTCTGGCGATGCGGCAATGCCTTGGCACTAACCAAACACATGAGAAGGCCGGCGCAACACCGGATCAAACGGGTTGATACGCTCGCCAATCGCCGCTGCCTCGCGCTTGAGCAATGCCACCACGGTCGGCATGCGGTTGGGCCCCAGGCGGTCGCTGATGGTCGCCACGCTCAGGGCCGCGACCGCATGGCCATTACGGTCAAGGATCGGCACCGCCAAACCGGCCATGCCGTCGAGCACGCCGGTATTGCGCCCGGCATAGCCCAGGCTGCGCACGTTGTCGATCTCGGCACGCAGCAGCACTTCGTCGTAATGATGAAAGTCCTTCAAGCGCGGCAAGTTGTAGCGGATCACCTCGTCACGCTCCTCCTCGGGCAGGAAGGCCAGGATCGCCAGGCTGCCCTGCCCCACGCCCAAGGCCACGCGGCCACCGATATCACCGGTGAAGGTACGGATCGGGTACGGCCCTTCGCTGCGGTCCAGGCACACCGCGTCGAACCCTGAACGTGCCAGCAAAAACAGCGAATCACCCAATGAAGCCGAAAGCCTCAGCAGGCTCGGGCGTACCACATCGCGTAGGTTGCCAGCCTGCCCGGCCTTGGCCGCGAGGGCGAAGAAATCCAGGCTCAGGCGGTAGCGCTTGCTGGTCGCACACTGGTCCACCATGCCCTCTTCGATCAGGCTGCGCAGCAAACGGTGGGTGGTCGGCTGCGCCAGGCCAACCCGCTGTGCTAGCTGGCTAACCTTCTCACCCTCGCCAGCGCAATCACCCAGCGCACGCAACACGGCGAACAAACGGGACACCGCAGTGACGCCGACTTCCTTGCCTTGTTCATTTCGTTTATCGGAATCCATTTTTCACTTAACCCTAAGAAATTCCAATGAGTGGAATAATTTCAAAATAGCTGTCACTCAGTGAAATTACCCTTTGTCGCCATCCTAATCATTGCCCTACTCTCCGGTCCATAGGGCGATATCACAACATCGGCCGCCGCCACAGAAGCGAGCGCCAACGTCCGTAAAAGCTTTGCTTTTCGCCGCTGGCGCTCTGCCCACCCTGAAACTGCCGGTTGACCCCGGTTCCGTTTGCGATGGAGCACAGCCATGACCTTTCTGTTGATCGACAAACTCTGCAAGCGCTATGGCGCCACGGAGGCAGTGGCCAGCTCGTCACTGTCCATCGAAAAAGGCGAGTTCGTCTCCCTGCTCGGCCCTTCCGGCTGTGGCAAGACCACCACCCTGCAGATGATCGCCGGCTTCGTCGAAGTCACCAGCGGGCGCATCGTGCTCGATGGCCGTGACATCACCCATGCCAAACCGGCCAGCCGCGGCCTGGGGGTGGTGTTTCAGAGCTACGCGCTGTTCCCGCACATGACCGTGCGCGACAACGTCGCCTTTGGCCTGCGCATGCGCAAGGTGGCCAATGCCGACATCGCCCGCCGCGTCGACCAGGCCCTGGCGCTGGTACGCCTGGACAAACATGCCGAACGCTACCCACGGGAACTGTCCGGCGGCCAGCGTCAGCGTGTAGCCCTGGCCCGCGCGCTGGTGATCGAACCGCCGGTGCTGCTGCTGGACGAGCCGCTGTCCAACCTGGACGCGCACCTGCGTGAAGAAATGCAGTTCGAGATTTGTCGCATTCAGCACGAGGTGGGCATCACCACCTTGATGGTCACCCACGACCAGGCCGAAGCCTTGTCGATCAGTGATCGGGTGGTGGTGATGGAAGCCGGGCGTATCACCCAGGTCGATGACCCTTACCGGCTTTACGAACACCCAGGCACGCCGTTCATTTCCGACTTCGTCGGCAAGGCCAACCGCCTGCGAGGCGTAACCGGCCCCGGCGGGCAACCGCAGGCTGCAGCCCAAGGCCCGCTGACCCTCAGCCTGCGCCCGGAAAAGATCAACCTTGGCGCCGCCGGCAGCGGCAAGCTGGCGGGCCGCATCAACTGCCGCTACTTCCTCGGCAGCCAGTGGCTGTACCGCGTCGACACGGCCTTGGGCAACCTGGCCGTGGTTCGTGCCAACGATGGCAACGCACCGCTGGAGGAAGGCACGCACGTTGGCCTGGACTGGAACGATGCCCTGCTGCGGGTACTGAACGCGGCTGAGGTGGCGGCATGAGTACCGCAAAACTGCGCAGCAACGCCTGGGGCTACGGCCTGAGCAGCCCCGCCCTGCTGTTGTTTCTGGCGCTGCTGGTGATGCCGCTGGGGCTGACCGTGCTGCTGTCGTTCAACGCGTTCGACTACACCACGGGTATCCAGGCCGGCCAGTACACGCTCAGCCATTACTTGAGCCTGGTGACCGACACCTATTACTACGAGATCTTCTTCCGCACCTTCTGGATCAGTGCCCTGGTCACCTTGCTGTGTGTGCTGATCGGTATCCCCGAGGCCATGGTACTCAGCCGCATGGGTGCGCCGTGGCGCTCGATCTTCCTGATCCTGGTGCTGACCCCGCTGCTGATTTCGGTGGTGGTGCGGGCATTCGGCTGGAGCCTGCTGCTGGGTGCCGATGGCCTGGTCAACCAAGGCATCACGGCCCTCGGCGGGCAGCCGGTGAAGCTGCTGTACACACCGTTTGCGGTGATCATCGGCCTGGTCCACGTGATGCTGCCATTCATGATCATCCCGGTGTGGACCTCGCTGCAAAAGCTCGACCCGGCCGCCGAGCAGGCCGCGCTGTCGCTGGGCGCCAGCCAGTGGACGGTGTTCCGCCGCATCGTGCTGCCACAGATCATGCCCGGTGTGCTGTCGGGCACGCTGATCGTGTTCGGCCTGGCTGCCAGTTCGTTCGCCATCCCCGGCCTGCTGGGCGGGCGCCGACTGAAGATGGTCGCCACCATGATCTACGACCAGTACCTGGCCGAACTGAACTGGCCGATGGGGGCCACCATCGCGGTCGCCCTGTTGCTGATCAACCTGCTGGTGATGCTCAGCTGGAACCGGCTGGTCGAACGCCGCTACAAACGCGCACTTGGAGTTTGAACCGATGACCCGTAACGGCCCGTTGGCCCTGTCTTTTCACGCCCTGGTGATGCTGTTCATGCTCGCCCCGCTGGTGGTGGTGTGCCTGGTGGCATTTACCCCGGAAAACACCCTGAGCCTGCCCACCGCTGGCTTCTCGCTGCGCTGGTTCAGCGCCGTGTTCGAGCGCGCCGACTTCCTTGACGCGTTCTACAACAGCCTGAAACTCGCCGCCCTGGCGGCCTCGTTGGCCACCCTGATCGCCGTGCCGGCGGGCCTGGCGCTGACCCGCTACAGCTTCCCTGGCCAAGGTTTTGTCAACGGCCTGCTGCTGTCGCCGATCATCATCCCGCACCTGGTGCTGGGCGTAGCGCTGCTGCGGCTGTTCGCCCTGCTGGGGGTCAATGGCAGCTTTGCCTGGCTGGTGTTCGCCCACGTGGTGGTGATCACGCCCTACGTGCTGCGCCTGGTACTGGCTGCGGCCATCGGCATCGACCGCAGCGCCGAGCAGGCCGCACAAAGCCTGGGCGCCGGCCGCATCACGCTGTTCTGCAAAGTGACCCTGCCGATGATCCTGCCGGGCGTGGCCGGTGGCTGGCTGCTGGCGTTCATCAACAGTTTCGACGAAGTGACCCTGTCGATCTTCGTCACCTCGCCCGCCACCCAAACGCTGCCTGTACGCATGTACGTATACGCCACCGAGTCGATCGACCCGATGATGGCCGCCGTTTCGGCCCTGGTGATCGCCGTCACCGCCCTGACCATGATCGCCCTGGACCGGGTATACGGCCTGGACCGCGTGCTGGTGGGCAAGCAATGACAAGGAATGCCCTTATGCCCCTGTTCAAGCGCGTGGCCGAACACGACCGCGAGCCTGTGCCCTTCCTGCTCGACGGCCAGCCGGCCCAGGGCATGCACGGCGACACCCTGCTGACGGCCATCCTGACCCATTCGGAGCACCTGCGCGGTAGTGACTTCAGCGCCGAGCCACGCGCCGGGTTCTGCCTGATGGGCGCCTGCCAGGACTGCTGGGTACGCCTGCAGGACGGCCGCCGGGTGCGCGCCTGCTCGACGTTCCTTGAGCCAGGCCACTGCGTGAGCCGTGATCCGGGGCGCCGACCATGAGTGCAATCGTCATCATCGGTGCCGGCCCTGCCGGTATCCGCGCCGCGCAAACCTTGGTGGCCCACGGCGTACACCCAGTGCTGCTGGACGAAGCCAGCCGTGGCGGTGGGCAGATCTATCGCCAGCAGCCGGCCAACTTTCGCCGCCCGGCCAAAGCCTTGTATGGCTTCGAGGCCGGCAAGGCGCAGGCCCTGCACAACACACTTGAGCAGTTGCACGGGCAGATCGACTACCGTCCGGAAACCCTGGTGTGGAACGCCGAGCAGCAGGTGCTGGACACCTTGCAGCAGGGCCAACTGGCCGACCGACTGGCCTTCGACCGAGTGATCGTCGCCACTGGCGCCACCGACCGCGTGTTGCCGATCCCCGGCTGGACCTTGCCCGGGGTGTACACCCTGGGCGCCGCACAGATTGCCCTGAAGTTCCAGGGCTGCGCCATCGGTGAGCGGGTGGTGCTGGCGGGCAGCGGGCCGCTGCTGTACCTGGTGGCCTACCAGTACGCCAAGGCCGGCGCCACGGTCAGCGCCGTGCTCGATACATCGCCGTTCAGTGCCCAGGTACGCGCCCTGCCACGCCTGCTGCTGCAGCCAGGCACCTTCGCCAAGGGCCTGTACTACCGCGCCTGGCTGGCCGCCAAGGGCGTGCCGGTGCATCAGGGTGTGACGCTGCTGGGTATCGACGGCGAGCACCGTGCCAGCGGTGTGCGCTGGGCACGAAATGGCCAGCAGCACAGCCTGCCCTGCGACGCCGTGGCGTTCGCCCACGCCCTGCGCAGTGAAACCCAGTTGGCCGACCTGCTCGGCTGCCAGTTTGCCTGGAATACCCTCAACCGCGCCTGGCTACCGGTACGTGATGCCCAAGGCCGCGCCAGCAGCCCAGGCGTGTACCTGGCCGGCGACGGCGCCGGCATCCTCGGTGCCGACGGCGCGGAAATGACCGGGGAACTGGCCGCCCTGACACTGCTGGCCGACCTGGGCAAGCCTGGCAACCCGCAACGCCAGCAGCAGCTGGAAAAGCGCCTGGCCACCCTGCAACGCTTTCGCCAAGGCCTGGAACAAGCCTTCCCATTCCCGCAGCAGTGGGCCCGGCAAGCGCCGGACCTGCTCACGGTTTGCCGCTGCGAGCAGATCAGCGCTGGCGAAATCCGCACCGCCGTGCGCGCCGGGCACTGGGAAATAAACCGGGTGAAGGCCATGTGCCGGGTCGGCATGGGCCGTTGCCAGGGCCGCGTGTGCGGTGCAGCCGCCGCCGAACTGATCGCCTGCGAAAGCGGTCGCCCCATTGACCAGGTCGGCCGCCTGCGCGGCCAGGCCCCGATCAAGCCCCTGCCCTTCGGCCTGGAGATCAAGCCATGACGCTGATCGAAGTGGATGCCATCATCGTCGGCGGCGGCATCGTCGGCAGCAGCGCCGCCTTGACCCTGGCCCGCAGTGGCCAGCAGGTGGCGCTGCTGGAGCGCGACTTCTGTGGCTCGCATTCCAGCGGCGTGAACTACGGCGGTGTACGCCGCCAGGGCCGTTCTTTGGCGCAACTGCCGTTGTCGATGCGTGCCCACGCCATTTGGGGGCAACTGCGCGAGTGGATCGGCATCGATGGCGAATACGCCCGCAGCGGCCACCTGAAGCTGGCACGCAGCGAAACCGACTTCGACGCCTTGAAAGCCTATGCCCGGCGGACCCAGGCCTTTGACCTACGCCTGCAACTGCTGGAGCGCCGCGAACTGCGCCAGCGCTTCCCCTGGGTGGGCGATATCGCCGTTGGCGCCTCGTACTGCCCCGAGGATGGCCACGCCAACCCTCGCCTGGTGTCACCCGCGTTCGCCCAGGCCGCCCGGCACAGCGGCGCCCAGGTACATGAGCAGTGCAAGGTGCTGGAAGTGGACCACGACGGCCAGCGCTTCACTGTGCGCACCAGCTCAGGCCAGTGCTTCAAGGCGCCCTGGCTGCTGAACTGCGCTGGCGCCTGGTCGGCGCAGTTGGCCGAGCAATACGGCGAGCCGGTGCCGCTGAGCGCAGCCCACCCGGCCATGCTGGTCACCGAGCCGCTCCCCCTGTTCATGACCGCCAGCACCGGGGTCGAAGGCGGTGGCATCTACGCCCGTCAGGTGGCACGCGGCAACTGCGTGCTGGGCGGTGGCCGTGGCTTCGCCCTGACCGCGACCACCGCGCGCCCTGGGCAAGCCGCCGTACTCGATATCCTGCGCAACGCCACCGAGCTGTACCCGGCATTGGCCGGCGCCCAGGCCATTCGCACCTGGAGCGGCACCGAGGGCTACCTGCCCGATGACGAACCGGTGCTTGGCCCGAGCCTGCTGCAACCTGGCCTGCTGCATGGCTTCGGCTTTGCCGGCGCCGGCTTCCAGATTGGCCCGGCAGCTGGCGAGGCCCTGGCGCAATGCGTACTCCATGGCGCGCCGGCAATCAGCCTGGCAGCCTTTTCCATCGACCGTTTTCAGCCCAACCACCACTACAAGGAAAACCTGTCATGACGCACAAGCAACGTTTGCTCGCCCTGTTCTGCACCGTGCCCGGCCTGTTCGCCTGCCTGCCCGCCATGGCTCAACCCACGCTGTACCTGGGCATGAACGGCGGCACCATGGAGCGGCTGTTCAGCGACAATATCCTGCCCCCGTTCGAGAAGGCCAACGGGGTGAAAGTGGTGATCGTCCCCGGTACTTCGGCCGACATCCTGGCCAAGGTCCAGGCCACCCCGAACAAGCCGTCGATCCATGTGATGGTGCTGGATGACGGCATCATGTACCGCGCCATCGGCATGGGCCTGTGCAGCACGCTCAAGCCCAACCCGACGCTGGCCCAACTGCCGGAAAAGGCCCTGATCAAGGACAAGGCCGCCGCCGTCAGCCTGGGCGTGACCGGGCTTGCCTACAACAGCCGCCTGTTCAAGGCCAAGGGCTGGGCAGCGCCCACTTCGTGGAACGACCTGGCCGACCCGCGCTTCAAGGACAAGGTGGTGTTCCAGTCGATGGCCTCGTCCACCTTTGGCCTGCACGGTTTCCTGATGTACAACCGCTTGCACGGCGGCAGCGATACCGACGTCAACCCAGGCTTCACTGCGTGGAAGAAGAACGTTGGCCCGAACGTGCTGGAGTACATCCCCAACTCGGCCAAGCTGTCGGAAATGGTGCAAACCGACGAAGCCGCGTTGTTCCCGCTCACCCCTACCCAGGTGACCGCGCTGAAGCTCAAGGGCATCCCGGTGGAGTATGCCGCACCGAAAGAAGGCGCCGTGGTGCTCAACCAGGCCGAGTGCGTCACCGCCAACAACGACCAGCCCGAGCTTGCACAAAAGCTTGCCGAGTTCCTGCTCAGCCCCGAGGCGCAAGCACCGGCGCTGGAGCTGGGTGACCAGATCCCGTCCAACCCCAACACCCCGACCAGCGACAAGACCCGTGGCCAGGTCGAAGCCATGCAAACCTACCTGCAAACGGCGGTGACCATCGACTGGGACCAGGTCAACACCCAACGCCCGGAATGGAACGCCCGCTGGAATCGCCAGATCGAGCGATAGGCCGAGGCCCCCTGACCCGCTGCCGGCCCCCCAGGTGCCGGCCAGCGGGCGCACCACCCGCTTGAGCCACCAATAACCGCAAAGTCGCTCTGCCCTGCAAAGGCGCGGATAGGGCTTCTGCACGCCCGAAAAACGGCTCAGGCACCCCTTGCATCACGCTGCCACTTAACTAGAACAAGCAATCGGAGCATGAAATGAGCATCAACCCACTCGGTGTCACCGCCCTTTTGCTGGCATCCGCCAGCCCCTTGTTGCAGGCCAGCGAGCAATCCGAATCGGCAGGCTTCATCGAAGGCAGCAAGCTGTCGATCAAGGCACGCAACATGTACATGCAGCGTGATAACCGCGCCAGCGGCGCCCGGCAGAACTACGGCGAGGAATGGGCCCAGGGTTTCATCGGCACCTTTCAGTCCGGCTTCACTCAAGGCACGCTGGGTTTCGGTATCGACCTGATCGGCCAGTACGCCTTCAAGCTCGACACCGGCGATGGCCGCACCGGTGGCGGCACTGGTCTGCTAGAGCAAGACAGCCACGGCGCCAAGCAGGACATCGGCAAGGCCGGTGCGGCGCTGAAAGTGCGTGCGTCCAACACCGTACTCAAATACGGCACACAAGTGATGGCGGTGCCGGTGCTGGCCACCTCCGACAGCCGCCTGCTGCCAGAGACCGTCGACGGTTTCTCGCTCACCAGCAAGGAAATCCGCAACCTGCAGTTGGATGCGGGCCACTTCACCGGCCTGACCAACCGCAACCAGTCGTCCCGCGACAGCGGGCGCATGACCGCAGTCGACTACATTGGTGGGGTCTACAGCTTCAATGAGCGGCTTTCCAGCAGCCTGTACTACGCCAAGACTGCCGAGCACTTTCGTAAGTACTACGTGAACACCCGCTACCTGTTGCCGCTGGGCGCCAGCCAGTCACTGAAGCTGGATTTCAACGCCTACGACACGCAAAGCATCGGTCAGGCCCGCAGTGGCGACCTGGACAACCGCATCTGGAGCCTGGGCGGCACCTGGACGCTGGGCGCGCATGCCTTCACCCTCGCCTACCAGAAGGTGTCCGGCACCGGCGACTACGTGTACGGGCCGGATGGCAACGCGGTGTACAACTTCGCCAACTCGGTGCAGTACTCGGACTTCGACTACGAGAACGAGAAATCCTGGCAGGCCCGCTATGACCTTAACCTGGCCGCTTACGGGGCACCGGGGCTGAGCTTCATGACCCGCTACGTGAAAGGCACCGACTTCAAGAACGGCAGTGGCGGCGACCTGGATGGCAAGGCCTGGGAACGCGATGTCGAGTTGCGTTACGTGGTACAGGCTGGCGTGGCCAAGGATCTGTCGTTTCGCGTGCGCCAGGCCAGCTACCGCAGCTCGGACCGCGGCGGGCAGATCGATGAAGTACGGGTAATCACCGAGTATCCGCTCAACCTGTTCTGACCACCTGACAGGGCCCTGTAGGCGCAGGTTCACTCGCACCTACAGGGGCACCGGGGTTACTTGAGCTTGCGCCCCAGCGCCAGGAAGAACAGTTCGGACTGCAAGCGCTCGCCTTCGACCTGCTCCGCCACCTTCCGCGCCATGCCCGGGTCGGCCGGTTTCAGCTTCAGGCCGGTCGAGCGCGCCAGCACTTCCGCCTCACACGCCCGCTCCAGGTAATACAGGTCGTCATAGGCATGATCGATGCGCTCGGCACACACCACCACTCCGTGGTTGCCAAGGAACACGATGTCTGCCCCATTCATGGCCTGGGCAATACGCTCCCCCTCGCGATGGTCCAGGGCAAAGCCGTTGTATTGGTCGTCGATTACCAGGCGGTCGTGAAAACGCATGGCATTCTGCGACAGCGTGGTGTCCAGGGCCCGCGCCTCGGTCAGGCTTAGCGCAGTGGCGTGCGGCATGTGCGTGTGCAGTACGCAGGTTTTGCGCGCCACACGGTGGATCGCGGCATGGATGAACATCGCCGTCGGTTCGATTTCATGACGCCCCGCAAGGCGCTTGCCGAAGTCATCGACCATGACGATGTCGTCAGCCTGCACTTCTTCCCACATCAGGCCGCGCGGGTTGAGCAGAAACAGGTCGGGCCGGCCCGGCAAGGTCACGCTGAAGTGGTTGCACACGCCTTCTGCAAGGCCATGGTGGGCGGCGGCGCGCAGGGCCAGCGCCAGTTGCTCGCGCAACCGCGCGACTTCAGGCTGGTTGTACAGGTCTTGCTCCAGGCTTTGAACGGCTTGCATAGGTCGTATCTCCTTATTGGCTGCTGCCGAAACGGTTAGGCACGAGCACGAACAGCACCGCGCCAAGGAACGCACAACCCGCCACCACGTACAGCGAAAGGTCGGTGCTATGGGTCAAGTCCACGGTCCAGCCCACCAGGAACGGGCTGAAAAAGCCGGCCAGGTTGCCGATCGAGTTGATCAGCGCCACGCCGGCGGCGGCATTGGCCCCCAACAGCGCAGTGGGTACGGTCCAGAAGATTGGGAAGGAGGCCATCACCCCGCAGGTGGCCAAGGTCAGCCCGAGCATGGCCAGCACGCCACTGTGGGCGAAGTGCGCAGCGATGATCAGGCCAACCATGCCAATGAACAGTGGAATCGCCAGGTGCCATTTGCGCTCGTTGCGCAGGTCGGCCGAACGCCCGATGTAGATCATCACGCCGCTGGCGACCAGGTAAGGAATGGCCGTCAGCAGGCCGACCGACTGCAAATCGTCGAAGCCGGCGTTGCGGATGATGGTCGGCATCCAGAAACCCAGGGCGTACTCGCCCATTTCGATCAGGAAGTACACCAGGCTGAAATACCAGATCACCGGTGAGAACAGAAAGCTGCTCAGCGACCTGCGCTGCGCGCTCGACGGTCGACGCATGGCATCCCTGGTCAGTTCGTCCCCCACCAAGCGCTTTTCTGCCGCGCTAAGGAAGTTCGCGTCCTGGTAACTGTCTGGCAGGCAGCGTTTGACCAACAGACCGACCACGACAGTGGGCAGGCCATACAACAGAAACAGCCATTGCCAGCTCGCCACGCCCATGGGTGCATGCCGCATGGCTGACATGATCCAGCCCGACAGCGGCCCTCCAATGATCCCCGATAGCGGAATAGCAGCCATGAACAAGGCAATGACCCGCCCGCGCCGCTCGCTGGGGAACCAGCGCGTGAAGTAGAAGATGATGCCCGGAAAGAACCCGGCTTCAGCCACACCAATCAGAAAACGCAGGGCATAGAAGGTGCTGGCCTGCTCGATGAACATCATCAGCGAAGTCAGACACCCCCACGCCACCATGATGAAACCGATCCAGCGCCGCGCACCGACACGCTCCAGCATCATGTTGCTGGGCACGGCGAACACCAGGTAGCCCAGGAAGAAAATACCCGCACCCAGACCGTAGGCGGTTTCGGAGATATGCAGGTCAGCCAGCATGTCCAGCTTGGCGAAGCTGACGTTGATCCTGGCGAAGTAGGCCAGCACATAGCAAACGAACAGAAACGGAATCAGCCGCAGTGACATCTTGCGGTAAATCGCATCGAGTTGATGGGCCGGCGCACGCTCTGCCCCATCAAGGATCGCCTCTTTCATGTTTTCACCTTGTATGCACGTTTGTTCTAGTTGTAGGCATTGATGAATAGGTACTGCTGTCGTTGTTGTTATGTCTCGCTGGCCAGGCCTGGCTTGGTGAAACGCTAGGCCGAACATTGCTGATTGTCAACAATCAACAATTAACGGTAGTAATTTCAGCAGGTTGGCTGCTGCGTGCCAAAGGTTTCTGCTCAACCCGTGCGCGCGTGCGAGCGGCCGGGTGTACAGCCAACGGCGGCGAATGCTATATGTGGGCGTATCGCCACCAGGACCTGTGTCTATGAAATCCATCCAGCTTCGGCCGGTTTCGAAGCTTTCTGCAGAACAACAAGCCACCGAAAGCCTTCGTGAATCGATCTTGTCGGGGCATCTGAAGCCCGGTGAGCGCATTACCGAAACGGCACTTGCCGATCAGTTGGGCATCGCCCGCGGCACCTTGCGCACCGGCCTGAACCGGTTGGCGACAGAGGGGATCGTGGTGCAGACGCCGTATGTGGGCTGGCAAGTGGCTGAGCTGACAGCCGACGACATCTGGGAAATCTGGACGCTGCGTGGCAGCCTGGAACGGCTGGCCGCCACACTGGTGGCCAAGCAAGGCGATGCGCAGGTGCTGCAGGCGATCGAAGCGGCGTTTCTGGCGCTGCAGAAGGCCTGTGCCAAAGGGACACGCAAGGCCATCAACCAATGCGACTTCACCCTGCACCAGGCCATTATCGAAGGTACCGGCCACCAGCGTCTGATCCGCCAGTACGCACTGGTACAGCAGCAAGTGCGCTGGGTCATCAACACCACCAACCTGCTGATGCATACCAGCCCCGAGACCATCCTGGAGCAGCATCAGGCCTTTGTACAGGCGATCCTCAAGGGCGAGAGCGAGACTGCCGGCGAACTGGCCTGGCAGCACAATGCCTACGATGGCGAACGGCTGGTGCAGTGGGTGCAGGGGAACGCCTGATGGGTGGGTTAGCCCTGTAAAAAGCCGATGAAACGCCCCCGCCGGGCCATTTCAATCCAGCACGGGTCGAAGCAGCGCCTGCGCCTCGTACAGTGCCGGTAAGTAGCGCAGCCGTACCTCATCCACGCTAAGCCGTGATGCATGGGTCGTGATGGTCAGCGTTGCTTTCAACTGACCGGCCCGGTCCAGCAACGGCACACCCAGTACCCGCATGCCGATTTCATATTCCTGATCAACGATGCAGAAACCCTGCGCCTTCACCCGCTGCAACGCAGCCTCCAGCTGTGCCCGGTCAGTCTGCGTGTAAGGCGTCAACGCACGCAGCGGGTTACGCACCAAGTACTCATCCCGGTCCGCCTCATCCAGCCAGGCCAGCCAAACCCGCCCACCGGCCGTGCAATGCATCGGCACCCGAGAGCCCGGCCTGATCGACAACGACGCCACATGGCTGTAGCGGCTGCGCACCAGGTGGATGATCTCGTCACCATCGCGGGTACCCACCGATACATGCTCCTGCGTCTGCCGCGCTACCTGCTCCACAATCGGCCGCAGCATGCGCGGCAGTTGCGCCGAGTCGACATACGCCTGGCCAAGGCGCAAGGCCTTGGGCGTCAACCAGTACTCACGGCTGTCCGTTTCGGCAAAGCCTTCATGTACCAAGGTCAGCAGAAAGCGCCGTGCAGCGCTGGGCGTAAGGCCGGACAGCCTGGCCGCCTGGGGCACGCTCAGGCGTGGCTGCTCGGCACTGAACAGTTGCATCAGCGCCAGGCCTTTCTGCAAGCCCGCGATCAGGTCACGGGGGTGAATAGCGGGTGTGCTCATGCATTCGGCTCGCAAGCAGGGGACAAAAACAGCCGATTACTGCGATAACCGGCTCATGGTTGCGATTATCGCACTAAATACCCGATGAGCGCATTGTTACCCACGCCCCTCTGGCCCACCCTTGCCGCCATAACAACGCCAATAAGGAGGTCAGCATGATTCGTGGTTCCACTGAACTGGTCGCCATCGTCGGTTCGCCCATCGCCCAGGTGAAGTCCCCGGAAAACTTCAACACTTGGTTCACCCACAACAATTGCAACCTCGCCATGCTGCCCATCGACCTGCATGAGGCAGCGTTGGACAGCTTTGCCGGCACCCTGCGCGGCTGGCAGAACCTGCGCGGCTGTGTGGTCACCGTGCCGTACAAGCAGGCCCTGGCCAACCGCCTGGACGGCCTGAGCGAACGCGCAGCGGCCCTGGGCTCGGTCAATGTGATACGTCGCGAGCGCGACGGGCGCCTGCTGGGCGACAACGTGGACGGCGCAGGCTTCCTGGGCGCTGCGCGCAAGCATGGTTTCGAGCCAGCGGGCAAGCGGGCCTTGGTGATCGGTTGCGGCGGTGTTGGCAGTGCCATCGCCTATGCACTGGGCGAGGCAGGTATTGCCAGCATCACCCTCAGCGACCCCAGCACAGCGCGCATGGGTGCGGTGTGCGAATTGCTCGGCAGCGCCTTCCCCGGGCTTACGATCAGCACGCAGTTCAGTGGGCTGGAAGATTTCGACCTGGTGGCCAACGCCTCGCCTGTCGGCATGGGCAACAGTGCGGAACTGCCACTGTCCGCCGCCCTAGTGGCCACTCTACAGCCCGACACCCTGGTCGCCGACGTGGTCACTTCGCCCGAGATCACCCCGTTGCTGAACCGCGCACGCCAAGTAGGCTGCGCGATCCAGACCGGCCCGGAAATGGCCTTCGCCCAACTCGGCCACCTTGGCGCCTTCATGGGCGTAACGCCGCTGGAGATCTGAAACCATGGCGACCACTGACGACACGCAACACCGCTTCGACCTGGTGGTACTGGGCAGCGGCGCCGGTGGCTTTGCCGCTGCCGCCACGGCGGCCCGCCGTGGGCTGAAGGTACTGGTGGTGGAAAAGGCCGAGCACTTTGGCGGTACCTCGGCGATATCTGGCGGTGCGGTGTGGCTATACGGCACCGATCAAGCCCGCGCCGCCGGAGCCAAGGACTCCCCCGAGGCCATGCGCACTTACCTCAAGCAGGTCATTGGCGATGGCTATGACGCCACCTTGGGCGATGCCTTCATCGAGCATGGCCACCAGGCGCTGCGCTGGCTGGAGCAGAACACCGAGTTGCGCTATGCCCTGCGCCCACACTCGCCCGACTACTACCCCGATGCCCCCGGTGCCACTCAGTTCGGTCGCGCGCTGGAAATGGTCGAGTACGATGGCAAGCACCTCGGCGCACGCTTCAAGGACCTGCAGATGCCCCCGCCCGGGATGCTGCTGTTCGGCGGCATGATGGTCAACCGCGTGGATATCCAGCATTTCCTGAGCATTCGCCGCTCGCCCAGGTCGCTGTGGCACTGCCTGAAACTGATGGCGCGTTACGCGCGGGACCGCCTGCAGCACCCGCGTGGCACGCGGCTTACCACCGGCAATGCATTGATCGCCCGCCTCGCCACCAGCGCTTTTGCCAACGGCACGCAGCTTTGGTTGCGCAGCGAAGCCGTGGAGTTGATCGTCGAGCGCGGCGTAGTCACTGGCGTAGTTGTACAGCGCGAGGGCCGTCGTGTGCGGGTATCTGCTCGTGGGGGCGTGGTGAGCGCAATGGGCGGGTTCGCTGCTGGCGCACTGGCCGCCAACTACAGACCGCCCCAAGAGGCGCCGCACCTGACCATGTCACCGCCGGCCAACGACGGTGCCGCCCTGCGCCTTTGCCAGGCCGTGGCAGCAGCCGAGGGCGAGGGCCTGGCGGCCAACTTCTTCTGGGCGCCGGTTTCCGAACTGCGCCACGCCGGGGGTGAGCGTGAATGCTTCCCCCACCTGGTCACCGACCGCGCCAAACCTGGCGTGATTGCGGTCGACCCGGTCGGGCGGCGCTTCGTCAACGAATCCGACTCCTACCACCATTTTGTGCAGACCATGTTCGCCAACAGCATTGCCAGTTGCTGGCTGGTCTGCGATGCCGAAGCGATGAATCGCTACGGGCTGGGTCTGGCGCGGCCAAAGCCGGTGAACAACCAGGCGTTGATCGACGCCGGCTACTTGTACCGGGCCTCAACACCACAAGCCCTGGCCCAGGCCATCGGCGTCGACCCACAGGTGTTTGCGCAAACCCTCGAGCAGTTCAATGCCGATGCCCGCAATGGCATCGACCGCGCGTTCGGCAAAGGCAGCAACCGCTACAACCGCTACATGGGCGACCCGCAACACACGCCCAACCCCTGCCTGGCGCCATTGAGCAGTGGGCCGTTCTACGCCATCCGCATCCACACCGGCGACCTCGGCTCTGCCCGCGGCCTGGTGACCAACGCCGATGCCAACGTGTTGAACCGTAGCGGCCAGCCCATCACCGGGCTGTATGCGGTCGGCAACGACATGAACTCATTGATGAAGGGTACCTACCCCGGCCCCGGCATCACCTTGGGCCCTGCCCTAACCTTCGGCTGGCTCGCTGCCAACCACATCACCGCGCGCCTGCAGGCGCCGACTGCCCACACGGAGACCCCAGCATGTACTACGAACTGAGAACCTACACCCTCGACCCACTGAAAATGGCCGACTGGCTGGCCCTGTACCAAAGCCATGCGCTGGAAGTGCAAAGCGAACACCTGGGCAACCTGGTCGGTTTTTTCACCAGTGAGTTCGGCGACGTCAACCAGGTGGTGCACATCTGGGGCTACGCCAGCCTCGACGAGCGCATGGCTCGCCGCGCAGCCATGGCGGCAGACCCGCGCTGGGCGGAGTTCTCGCGGCGCAACCGCGAGCTGGGTGCGGTACAGCGCCTGCAATCGCGGCTGCTGCGGCCGACCGGCTTCTCACCGCTGCAATAAACCGCACGCCACCTCTTCCCATGCCTGAGTGGACCCCTTCCATGCAACCCCTCGACTGTGACGTACTCGTCATCGGCGCCGGCGCCTCTGGCCTGGCTGCCGCCGTAACCGCCGCACATCACGGCCTGCAAGTGATCGTGGCGGAAAAAGCCAGCCAGCTGGGCGGCACCAGCGCCTGGTCGGGGGGCTGGTTGTGGATACCACGCAACCCGCTGGCCATCGCCGAGGGCATCCTTGAAAACGACGATGCCCCGGAGCGTTACTTACGAGCGCAAACCCACACCCGCGCGCTGGACCCACGCCAACGCGCGTTCCTGCGCCATGGCCCGGAGATGGTGGCGTTCTTCCAGCAACACACTGCCGTGCAGTTCCAGTGCGGTAGCCGTATGCCCGACATGCGTGAAGGCGATGGCAGTGCACGCGGCGGGCGCTCGCTGTGTGCGCTGCCCTATGACGGTCGCCTGCTCGGGCCTTGGCTGCACAAGCTGCGCCCGCCGCTGGATATCGTCAGCCTGGCCGGCATGGGCGTTGCCGGGGGCGCCGACATGGCCGCCTTCTTCAACGCCACCCGCTCGCCCAAGGCGGCGCTGCATGTGGGCAAACGCCTGTTGCGTCATGGGCGCGACCTGCTGCTGCACCGTCGCGGGCTGCAATTGGTCAACGGCAACGCGCTGGTGGCGCGCCTGCTGCGCAGCGCCCTCGACCTCGGCGTGACCTTGCTGACCGACAAACCCGCCAGCCGCTTGCTGGGCGAAGGGCGGGTCAGCGGCGCACTGTTCGCCGATGGCCAGGTCATCCATGCCCGCCGTGGTGTGGTGTTGGCCTGTGGCGGCTTCCCGCATGACCGCCAGCGCATCGCGCAGCTGATGCCGCACGCGCCTGGCGGTGACCAGCATTACTCTGCAGCGCCCAGGGAAAACAGCGGAGACGGTTTGCGCCTTGGCGAACAGGCCGGTGGCCTGGTACCCACCACTGCGGTCCATAGTGGCGCGTGGGCACCTGTATCGCGGGTACCGCGACGTGATGGCGGTTTCGGTCATTTCCCGCACTTGATCGACCGCGCCAAGCCCGGGTTCATTGCCGTACGCCGCGATGGCCGGCGCTTCGTCAACGAAGCCGATTGCTACCACGATTTCATGAACGCGCTGTTCGCCGCCACGCCGCAAGGCGAGCGGCCAGAGGCCTGGCTGATCTGTGACCACACTGCGCAACGGCGCTATGGCATTGGGTGGGCCAAACCGTTTCCCTTCCCTACCCGCTTCTATCAGCGCAGTGGCTATTTGCACAACGGCGCTACCCTGGCGCAATTGGCGCAGCGCTGTGGGATCGACGCTGCGCAGTTGCAGCGCACGGTAGAAGGCTTCAACCAATATGCAGCCCAAGGTAGAGACCCTGCTTTCCAGCGAGGAGTATCGGCATACAACCAGGCCCAGGGCGAACCGCTGCAAGTGCCCAACCCATCGTTGCGCCCGCTGCTGAAGGGGCCGTTTTACGCGGTAAAACTGCTGCCAGGCAGCCTTGGCACCTTCGCCGGCCTGGGCACAGACGCCTCGGCCCGCGTGCTGGACCACGCGGGGCAGCCGATACCCGGGCTGTTTGCAGTGGGTAACGACATGCACAGCGTGATGGGTGGGCACTACCCGAGCGGCGGTATTACCCTTGGGCCGGGGATGACCTTTGGGTATCTGGCCGGGAGAGCATTGAGTGGCTTGAGCTCAATATGACCACAGCGAGGCCTGATTTTCGAAACGGCTACTCATAGGGTTACTCCATCTGAGCAACCTTGAGTGGCTGTTGCAACAACCCTCGCGGTAAACGGAAGCCCTTGAACGGCTGCTGGGTAATGGGATTGAAGGCCTTTTCAGCATTCAACCGATAGCGCATCACACCGTCACCCGTCCTGAAGCTCAGGTCCACGCTGGTTGCCGTGCGCCCATTCAGCGAACCGCGGCTGAGCAAACGGAACATCGACCATGGGCCACGGTACTCAAGGCTGCTGCTATTGCCGCTCTGCCTGAGCAGGGTCAGGTTGCTGCGCACCTGCTGCCCCAAGGTATTTGGCCAGACGATACCGGTGATCTGGCGTGGCCCATGGGTATAGGAGATCAACTGGCCATCCAGGTCCAGCAGGCTGGTACGTTGGTTCGCGCTGAGACCCAACGGCTCGATGCTGAATTGCACACTCAGCTTTCCACGCTGATCGAAGAACGTTTCACGAATGCGATCCGCCAACTCGAGCTGCTCGATCACATCCTCACGGATCAAGGATTGCCCGTACTGGCTAGAATACAAGGCCTCGAGGTTTTCCTTCAGGAAGACCTTGAGATAGCGTTCATTAAACTGCTGCAGGCGCCCCTTCGGCCCGAAGAACGCCTCGAAGTCATCCAGCGCAGCATCGGGCGCCCTCACCACAAAGGGGTAGCGGTTTGCCAGGCGTTGCTGGAAGAAACTGTACACTTCAGCATCCCAGCGTCGCTCCAGTTCGCGCAATGCTTCAACATTCAGCACTTGGGCAGTCTGATCGGCAAGCTTTCTAACCTGGTGGTTGATTGGCTCCGGCAAGCCTGTGGCAATACGTTGCAGGGTACCGATCGGGTCCTGCCCTGTCATCGAAAAGCGTTGATGCACGGCTTGCAGTGCGGCCTTGCCACGATCCGGGCTGTCCTGAACGGCCTTGGCGTAGTTCAGCACGGCCGCTATCGCACCAAGGGTTTCATCGTAGTAGGTCGGTTTTTCTCCTGTTGCCTGCAACATGGCGCCCAACCCTGCAAACGCCCGCGGGATGGCCAAGGTTTGCTGTTGATCAGGCTTGGCTGTTGGTGGTCGCAGCTTGGTCACTTCACTCGGTGTTTCAACCACCGCAGGTGAAGCAAGCGAAGTGTTATCTCTGACTGTTTCCAGCAGCCGCTGCAAAGGGGCTGCGGGGCCGGTCAATTGCTCCAGAATCGTGACACCATGATCCAGATCACGGAAGTCAGCCACGGTGAATGCATTCAAGGCGCGACGCCAACTGTCGATGTAATCGGCGCTGTAGAGGTTGTGCAACCTTTCGGTAAGCGCATGCCTGTCAATGTCCGAATAGTCGAGTTGGCTGCGCTCCCCCAATGCCCACTGATCGACCATCGCCATCTCAGCGAATCGCTCGCTGCGCGGCGCAAAGTACTCTCTGAAACCTTTGGCAGTCAGCATAGGGGCCAGCGTTACATCCTCCCCCTGGGCACCGGAAGATGTCTGGTAAACAACGTCGAATGCGGGGCCCACCTGGTGACGCAGGTCCAGGCTGGTGTGCAGTTGCTCGTGCGCCTGTTGCTTCAGTCCCGTGTAAACCCGCAGTGGCAGAGGTAGCTCACGCAACGCCTGCTGTACTTCGTTGACGCGCTGCCGGTATTGCGGCAAATCGGCATCGGCATAAGCCAAGGCGTACTTCAGATGCTGCATGAGGTCACGCTGCAACTGCCCTTGGCCAGGGAAAGCCTGTTGCCACTGACGTGCCATCCAGTCTTCGACCCATTCAGGCCTGCGGCTATGGCGCTCTTCGATCATACGGTAAACCCTAAGCGCAGCCATTTGTCGTTCGCTACCCGGTGTTGCTGCGTTCATGACGTCAATCACGCCGCCGGCCAATGCAGGCAAAAAGCGCTTGGACAACAAGCTCAGGTACGCCTCGTCAACCAGAGGACCGATGTTGCGCCCCTCATACAGGCCAAAGTCGGCAACACCCGGCCACGCCGTGCGATAGTCACCGAATACCGCCACCGCATCGCGGATCCGATCCAGAGGCTCCAACAAGTTGCGCCCGGTCGGATCAAGACGCTGATCCACTTCGCGCTGGCTGTATTCCTGGCTCTTGGCAAGCACGCTGGTAGCCTTGGAACTATTGATATCGAAGTAGCGTTGCCAGCTGCCGATGGCGACACTGAACGCCAGGATGCCTACGCCCGAGCCAACCCACAGCAACTGCCGCTTGCTGCGCGTCACCCGGATGTTGTCGCCTGCCAGACCGGCCTCTTGATAGATAACTCGCCTGAAGGCTTGCTGGATGAAATAAGCCAACGCCTTGCCCTGAGCCTTGCCTTCAAGCAGCGGAAGTTTAGTCTTGTACGGCTGTGCTGCTTCGCGAACGAACACATTGCGGATGTCGCCTTGCTGCACCACTGACGACCAGTACACACCTCGTACCAGCGCAGGCGTGGTGAAACGGTCACTCGCCAACGTTTCACGCAGAAAGGTCAGCAGTATCGGACGCAAACCGATCAGCTGTGCATGCAGTGAGAACAGCTGCCCGCGCGGTGCTGTCTTGCCCAGCACATCCAGCCGATCAAAGACCTGTTCATTCAACTTGGCGAGCAGCCGACCGTATTGCTGGTCGTACTCTTCCAGCCAGGCGTCGAACGTATCGACCGCATCCAACTTGAAAGTGAACCCCAACAGGCTTTCACGCTTGGCGGCCGAAAGTTTGCTGTATAACTGATCGAAGCCATCCAGCAGATCGAATTTGGTCAGCACCACGTATAGTGGCAAGCGCGATCCCAGCTGACTGCTCACTTCGTAAAGGCGTGTGCGTAAGCCATGGGCCAGGGCGGCGCGTTGCTCTGGCTTGCCATGCAGCAGTGCCGGTAGATCGACAACCAGCAGCAAACCATTGAGCGCCCGCCGGCTTCTGTTGCGCAGCAGCCAACCCAATAGATGCTCCCACAACCTGGCCTGGGTGCCAGGCGGCGCGGAGGGATCGGTGGCCGCCGAGCCCGCTGGTGGATTCTGGCTGATAAAAATACCGGGCGGGTCAATGATTACAGCATCGTCGCTGACCCACCAGCCCACCGGATAGGCCAATGCTTCAGCCTGTCGGCCTCGTGCCTGAGCCTGGTCGATGCGCGTCAAGGTAAAGCGTTGATCGCTGCGGTCGACGAAGCTGGTTTTACCGGACTGTTCGTCACCCAACACCAGGTACCAGGGCAGCCGGTACAACGCACGTCGCCCACCCGCATTGTCAAGGTACCGGTCAAGCCCTTGGCTCAGCGCCATCTCTTGCGCCTGCACAAAATGTAGCGCCCGGTCTTGTTCGGCGGCCACTACCTCCCGACGTTCCGCTTGCAGGCGACGATAGCGTATGCGCAGTACTACAAGACAGCCTAGAAGTAGCATCAGCAGGAAAACAAGGCTTGCCAAGCTGCGATGCAGCACACTCGCCAGTGGCTTTTGTTCATACCACGACCATTGCGGTCCGAGCCACCAGATGGCGACCAGCATCAGTGCGGTGCCCAACCCGAGCAACAGCGGCAGCGCCAAGCCCGCGCGCGTTACCCACTGCAGCCCCCAGCGTTTGAATGGGTTCCATATTTGATTCATCGAGGCTCCTGTTCCTTGTTTTGATCAGCCAGCGCAGGGGATCCCGCGTACTGCTGAAGGCGCTGGAAAACCGCCGGTTCCCACGCACTGGCAGTGGTTTTCTGCATCGTTCTGGCAACGCTGGCGCACAAGTCCTGGGCCAGCCAGGACACGCCCCGCGCGGCCAGTAAATCGGCAGCGATCACTGTGGTGTGGCAGCGCTCACGGGGAGCTCGGAAGTCCGCTTGCAGCGCTTGTAGCCTTAGCAGCACCGCTTCTACGCCAGCGGTTTCCAGCTGACTGATCAGTTCCTCGCGCAGGCCGCCAAACTCTTGTGGGGTTGATCCTTGGGCAGAAGGCCCTTGCGTGCCCTTGAGCCAGGCCAGGCTTTGGTCGTCGACAAACACCATGCCGTCGCTGAAGCACAGTTGCTGCAGCGCGGGCATGCGCTGCACAAAACGAGCAGTGGCGCTACGGATGGCTTCGGCCACTTCACCCATCGCCAGCCGCAAGGCGACCGTCGCAGCTAGAAAGCTGCCACGAACCCAGAACGGGCACGCCGTCACGCTCTTTTCAATGCGCTGAAGTAATGCGGGGTCGATCGCTGTGCTGGCAATCGCTTCTTCATAGACCCGCGTGATATCCAGCGGAACCGACATCAATTCCGTGCGGTTGCCCTGAGTGGCTTGAGGGGCCGCCTGAATGTGCCCCCACAATCCGAAACGCCGTAGCTGGTACCCGGTAGGGTCGTAAGGGTCCTGCTGGTTGATGAGCTCGGCCATAGCCAGCACTGCCCGTCGTGTCTCACGCTCATTACCCATCGTCACGCGCGGCATTGGCGCTGCGATGACATCGGTCAGTGGCGCCGGCTTTACGCTTGCAGCCGGCGCCTCGGGCGCGGCAGCCTCGCCGACGCCATTGGCAAGTTCCGTGTGCTTGCGTAGCAGGCGCTCAAGTTCGCCCAGAGCGGCTCCCTCCAGCTGAACCGCATCCTGTTGTTGCAGGCGTTTCAACGCAGCCTGCGCTGCCGCCGCATGAGTCGGTGTGTAGGTAAAGCGATCAAGACGCGGTAGCGCCTCGGCCAAGCGATTGATCATCAGACCAACCAGCTTGCGCTTGACCAGAAAACCCTTTGGCCCTGGCTTGGGGTGAGCGTGCTCCCAGTAACACTCGATCATGCCGGCCAGCAACGCCAAGGTGAAACCCCAGCGCTCCCAACATCCGCCACGCAGCCATGCAGCACTCAGGTGTGCGACGATTCGCAAGTGCTTGCATTGCTGGCTTAGGTACTGACGCGACGCCTCTTCGATGTAAGCCCAGTCGATGGAGGCGTCCTGTAGCCCACCCAGCTTGACCATCTCCTGGTCGATAGCCTGGTAGGTTTCGTCCTCGAGATCGAACAAACCAGCCGGGACGGCCGGATCAATCGGCGCTAGCAAGCGAGTGATCTCGCGCTCCGATACTTGCGCTACCACCGGCATAAGCTTCGCGCCTGGCTGATCAATGGGTCGAGGCCTTGTGTATCGAAGGTCAGCCCGTCGACCTCGTCGTGATCACTGACAACCTCGATGCGCTGGGCTCCAATGAGCCTTCTGATCTGCTCGATCGCAGGCAGGCCGCGCCCCGCATCGAGCACTTGACCATTCTCCATCACCTGCCACTGCGTTTCTGTGGTGGACCACCCCTCCCCCACCAGCCGCACCTTGACCCAACTCGGCTCGATGGGGCGTCTGGCAATCAGTTGCAATCTGGAGATGGCCTGAATGCAACTGATCGCCAGGTAGGCAGGTTCGTTACCCGAGGCTATGGCGGGTGCTGAGATCACAAGTTCTGGTGCGCCTGTAACGTCCTGGACTCGCCTTTCGATGCGAAACGTCAGGTCATCCCGTGGCCGTGCGGCTTCATTTGCCATCACGCGCAGCACTGTAGGGGCCTGCTGCTCTGGTGCAGACCACTGCCGATGTGTCTTGTACGCCGGGGTGCCGGCAGCCTGATCGAAACAGGCCAGTCGCTCGACATTGGACACAATCCGAGAACAGTCCCGTGTGGGGCCTGCCAGTACCGGCTGCAGAAAAAACAACAACGAGAGACCGGCGCCATATGCACAAGGGTTAATCATCCTGAGTTCATTCTCCAAAAGTATAAACGCCCTACATGACCGCACGAACTTTCCTACAAACTCATTTAAATGCGCATATACACACATCCAGCTCCAGCAAAACCCGCAGAAGCCTAATACATCGCGAAGAATGCATACAAACAAATATTTACTTACACATTTGCACTCGACCAAACAACAACTTCCCATGCATGGTTTTTATACGCAACGAGAAACTAAACCACCCCAAATAACAGACGCAAGAAACTTCCTACAGAACTCAACCCAAATTAAACACACCTTTGTTTAAACATCCTACAAACCAAAAAGGAGTTAGGTATTGATGTCTAGAAGCACGGGATCTGTCGCACCAAAAGAGCGCGTCAATATCAAGTATGTCCCCGCCACGAGCGATATGCAGGCTGAGGTGGAGTTACCTCACAAAATGCTGGTTCTGGGAGACTTCGGCCTGAATGACAACCGTGCGCTTGAGGACCGTCAGGCCATGCGCATCGAAAAACACACATTCAACAGCGTGTTGAGCGACGCCAACGTGAGCCTGGACGTGTCTGTGCCGTCCATGCTCGGCACAACCCCGGACGCCGACCTGGGGGTTCACCTGCAATTCAAGTCCATCAACGATTTCGGGCCGGACCAAATCGCACGCCAGGTACCCGAGCTGAACAAGCTGCTGGAACTGCGTGAAGCGCTGGTCGCCCTGAAGGGCCCATTGGGCAACGTCCCCGTTTTTCGCAAGCAATTGCAGCATCTGCTGAACAACGAGCAGGCACGTAAACAGCTTGCCCAAGAACTGAACCTGGTACTTGAAGCACCAGAAAATGACTGAGACAACGGAGCGTCCTCATGCCTAAGCCTAGCAATACCAACATCAGCGAAGACACAACGACCGGCACGATAAGCAATGCCACCTTGCTCGACCAGATTATGGCAGAAACCAAACTAATACCCACGCATGAGGGCTATCAGGTTGCCCGGCATGGCGTATCTGCCTTCATCGCCGAAATCCTCAAAAGCAATGACCCGGATCAGTTGATCAACAAGCACCGGGTCGACCAGATGATTGCAGAGGTTGACCGGGTACTCGGCAAACAGATGGATGCCATTCTGCATCATCCAGAGTTCCAGCAGCTTGAATCTTCATGGCGCGGCCTGAAAATCCTGGTAGACCGCACCGACTTCAGGGAGAACATCAAGCTCGAAGTGCTGCATGCGAACAAAGAAGACCTGCTCGATGACTTCGAAAATGCTGCAGACATTACCTGCAGCGGCATTTACAAACATGTTTATACCGCAGGTTACGGTCAATTCGGGGGCGAGCCGATTGCGGCCATGGTTGGTAACTACAGCTTCGGCCCCTCTTCGCCGGATATCAAACTGCTGAGTTACATGGCCTCCGTAGGCGCCATGTCTCACGCACCTTTCCTGGCCGCGCCTTCTCCTGAGTTCTTCAACTTGAGCAGCTTCGAAGAACTGCCCAATCTCAAGGAAATAAAAGACCTCTTCGCCGGCCCTCGGCACGCCAAATGGCGCGCATTCCGTGAAAGCGAAGACGCCCGTCATGTCGCTTTGACCGGGCCGCGTTTCATGCTCCGCTCCGCCTACCACCCGCAGGAAAAACCGATCGAGAGCTTCAATTATCACGAAAACATCGCCGGGCAGCATGACAACTACCTGTGGGGCAACTCCACCTTCCTGCTGGCCAGTTGCATCAATGACAGCTTCGCCCGCTACCGCTGGTGTCCGAACATCATCGGTCCGCAATCGGGCGGCGCCGTCGAAGACCTGCCAGTCCATCTGTACGAGTCCTTGGGCCAGTTGCAGGCCAAGATTCCTACCGAGGTTCTGATCTCCGACCGCAAAGAATTCGAACTGGCGGAAGAGGGTTTCATCGCCCTGACCATGCGCAAAGACAGCGACAACGCCGCGTTCTTTTCGGCCAACTCGGTGCAGAAACCCAAGAACTTCCCGAAAACCCCCGAGGGGCTACAGGCACAGACCAATTACAAACTGGGTACCCAGTTGCCCTACCTGTTCATCGTCAACCGGCTGGCTCACTACATCAAGGTGCTACAGCGCGAACAGATTGGCAGTTGGAAAGAGCGCCGCGACCTTGAGTCCGAGCTTAACAAGTGGATCAAGCAGTACGTCGCGGACCAGGAGAACCCGTCTGCCGATGTTCGCAGTCGCCGGCCGCTTCGTGCCGCCAAGGTCGAGGTATCGGATGTTGCCGGTGACCCAGGCTGGTACCAGGTTTCGCTCGCTGTTCGCCCACACTTCAAGTACATGGGCGCGAATTTCGAAATTTCCCTGGTCGGACGGCTCGATACGCAATGAGTGGGCTTTTTGATCGCTTGAAGCTGGATCAGTGCATCAGCCGGAAGGCCTCCCGGCGGGAGAGCGCTTCCCACAAATTCGCCGCCATCAAGCGCCACCTCGAAACGCTGCTCAATGCCCGCCAGGGGTGCTCTCAGAGCAGCCCTGAGCTAGGCCTGCGCGACTTCAACGGGCATGACGCAAACAACGGCGACTTGCTCGTACAGGTGAGCGCGGATATCCGCCGCACGCTCCAGCGATTCGAGCCACGCATACAAGTGCGCACGCTAAAAGCAGTGCCTGATGCCCATACCCCGCTAGAGCTGCATTTCAAGCTGGACTGTCTGGTACGGGTCAACAACCACACTGAGCAGCTGCAACTTGAGCTGCTGGTCAACGGGCACAACCGCTACACCCGAGTGAGGTGACCGATGTCACTGAAAGACAGTTTCAGCGAAGAACTGCGTTACCTGCACGAACTCGGGAACGACTTCGCCAAAGACAACCCACAACTCGCCCGGTTGCTTGGCAACGGTGCCAGCGACCCCGATGTCGAACGCCTGATGGAAGCCTTCGCATTCCTGACCGCCAAGCTTCGGCTCAAGCTGGAAGACGACCTGCCAGAGCTGACCCATCCCATGCTGCAGTTGCTGTGGCCGAATTATCTGCGCCCCCTCCCCAGCGCAACGATCATCCAGTTCAGCCCGATCAAGCAATCCCTCAGCCAGTCACAACGCATCCCAAAGGGGTCGAGGCTGTTCTCGAAACCGGTAGACGGCGTGGCCTGTGAGTTTCGCACCTGCACAGCGGTCAACGTTCATCCATTCGAGATCGACACGGTGGCCGCAACCCAGACACTTGACAGTTCTGTGGTCAGTATCGGCCTTCAAATACTGGTCGAGCGGCCGTTGAACAGTTTGGGCTGTACCAGCATCGACTTTTACCTCTCCGGCGATACCCGCACGGCACGCACGCTTTACCTGTGGATTTCTCAATACCTCAAGCATGTCAGCGTGGCCATCGATGGCGAGGCACGTCGTCTGCCGGCAAACAGCATTACGTTCCCAGGGTTCAGCCCCGATGACGCCATGCTGCCTTACCCACAAAACGTCTTTGATGGTTACCGGATCCTGCAGGAGTACTTCGCTTTCCCCCAGCGCTTCCACTTCTTCAGTGTGACTGGGCTGGAGAAAATCTGGCCAGCTCATGACAGCGAGCGCATATGCCTAGAGTTTCACTTCACGCGCCAGCTACCCGACTCGTTGCGTGTCGGCAGAGCAGATTTCAACCTGTTCTGCGCACCTGCGGTGAACCTGTTCCAGCACAGCGCCGAACCTATCGATCTGTCCGGCGAGGACGCCTTGGTTCCACTGAAGCCCAAGGGCACAGAGCCGCACGGATACGAAATCTTCAGTGTCGACCAGGTCATTAGCACCCGAACGACAACAGACGGAAAAATCGGTGAACACCTACGTACCTTCCGTCCCTTCGAGTCGTTTGCCCATGAAATCGAGCATATTCAGGGGCGCACGGCGCTGTACTACCGCTACCAGCTGGAAGAGTGCCTGCACGGCGATGGCGTCATGCATCGAATCGCCTTCGTCCGTGCCGACGCCAATAGCTACATAGGCGAGCTGGAAACCGCGTCCATCGACCTGACCTGCACTAATCGGGACCTACCGCTGGCGCTGGGCATCGATGACATCAACGTCCTGACCGAACTCACGCCCCCGCTGGCCACCTACACCAACCTCTGTAAACCCACCCGTCCCTGCCGCCCGGTGCTGGACGGCCAGTTGCAATGGGCATTGATTTCAAACATGTCGCTCAACTACCTCTCCCTGCTCTCGGTAGAGCCGCTTAAAGCAGTGATACGAGCCTATGACTTCATGGCCCTACACGACATCCAGCAGGCCCGCACCACCCGTAAACGCCTGGAAGGTATGCGCGATATTCATACACAACCCATGGATTGGCTAATAAAGGGACAACCTATTCGTGGTCTGCACACCCGGCTGAAACTGGACCAGACCGCCTTCCTTTGCGAAGGCGACTTGTACTTGTTCAGTTGTGTGCTCGCCCACTTCTTCGCCCTGTACGCCAGCATCAACTCCTTCCACCAGTTGGAAGTGATCAACACCACCAATAATGAGCACTACACATGGCCAATACAGACCGGCAAGCAACCGCTGATCTAGCCGACAAGCTGCTCTCGGAAGCGCACCAGTACAACTTCTTTCAGTTGCTGGAACGGCTGCATGGCTTGCATGGCGATGATCTGGAACCCCGTTGGCCGGATGAAGCAACCCGGCTGCGTGTGCGCCTGGCCTGCGACCCCCGGCTGACCTTCCCCGTTTCGGACGTGTACAACGCCCAGCGGATGCACACTGAGGAGGAGCGCTACCGAGTCGTTGCCACGTTCATGGGTTTGCACGGTACTGATTCACCGCTGCCCACCTATTACCTGGAACAAGTGGCCTATGAACATGCACAGGGCATTGGTGTGCGACCGGCCTTCTTCGACTTTTTCAACCACTACCTGCTCAGCCTGTTACACCGGATCTGGCGCAAGTACCGCTACTACATCCGTTTCCAGCCAGGTGCCAGTGACGGGTTTTCGCAATACGTGTTTGCCCTGCTGGGGCTTAATGACAAACAGCTGCGAGGGGACACGGCACTCCCGTGGAGCCGGCTGCTCAGCTTTGCTGGCGTTATCGCCAGCCGCAGCCGTGCGCCGGGCACCGTGGCCGGCATCATAGGACACTGCTTCGACCTCAAACACGTACAGATTCGCGAGTTCGAGACGCGTTCGGTACCCACAGCGGCCAGACAGCTTGTAAGCCTGGGCCGCTCTAACGGCCAGCTGGGCAGCACGTTCATGGTCGGCAGCCGCACCCGCACCCGCAGCAGCAAGTTCACCATCGTGATCAGCGAACTCGACCAAGCGCAGATGCGGGACTTGCTGCCCAGCGGCATCAACTTCGGCCGTTTGCGTGCACTGATCGGCTTTCTGCTGCGTGACGGGCTGGCCTACGACCTGGAACTGCGCCTGAAGCAGAACGCATTGTCGCCTTTCTGCCTGCACCGCAGCCAGGGCGCCTACCTGGGCTGGACCAGCTTCTTCGATGACCAGCATGGCCAGCTCAGCCCTGTCGTGCAGTTCAGGGGGCGTTCTTGAGCACTTTGACCTTGAGCATCATCAACCTCGGCCAACTGCGGCATGACATGACAGCGCGGCATCGGTTCGATTGCAAAGGCGGGACCATCGGAAGCAGGCGGGCTAACTGGCGGCTCAATGACCGTGATCAGACCGTGGCGCCTATCCACTGCGAAATCCGCTGGATTGAAGGCAGCTTCTGCGTGATCGATCACTGCCACCGCACCTATATGAATGACAGCTCCGTCTGCCTGGGATCACTCCCTCCCAGGCGCCTGATGGAAGGGGACCAACTTCGCATTGGTGCTTATCGACTACAGGTGCAGTACGCCCAGGATCCAGCATGCACGCATGCCCTGGAGGACCTGTTCAACCCAGATCGCAGGGTACTCGACCGCTTGGTAGCCGAAGCCCCTATCAGCCCATGGCAGGCCAAACCTACTCCCAGCCAACCTGTCGCCGAGATCTGCTCGGTCTTTGGGACTGACATGGGAAATGATCCCCTGGCGGCGCTGGAGGCAGTGGCCTGCGTAGCAACATCGCCAGAAAACCCACTGCAACGCCTGATTGCAGGAGAACGTCCATGACGAGTCATCCATTGCTGTTCGCGCCTCTGCTGATTGCGCTGGTGGGGTTGGCCGGCTGCACGTCTCTAAGCAGAGTGAGTCAAGTGGTCATGGACCCTTCTCTACCCATCGGGCCGCCCAAGGACCACCCAACCCAGCTCGCGTTCAGCATCAATGCCAGCCCTACCCTCAACGGTAACCCGAACAGCCTTGACGTAGGGGTCGAACAGGATAGCGCCTTGGAGCCCAGCCCTTACGCAGTGACCCTGAGTGCTGATGACCCCTACGCGTTGACCGAAAAAATCGGGACTTTGTTCGAGTACCTGCAAGCACAATTCCCGGCCATATCGCCCGTCGAGATGGATGAGGAAAACGACAGTCCCCAGGCTCGCTCCCCTCTGGAAGAAAGCGCCCCCGGCAGCTATGACGACCCAACGGTGGTGCTGACCTTACCGCGCAGCGCAGCCGCGGCCTCGGAGCAGGTCGCCACGCCCATGGCCATCAAGATCCTGCAACTGCGCGACGATTCGTTGCTGCGCAACACCGTCTACCAATTGCTGGACCAGGACCCGGCCGCAGCCCTGCGCAGTACCTACATCCGTGCTGATGACTATTTGCTGAGCCCTGGCCAGTTCAAATACATCCCGTTCGAAGCTATCCACGCCGAAACCCGTTTCGTGGCGGTGATTGGCGACTACCGAGGCCACGAGAACGCCAGCTGGCGGCAAGTGCTGCGTATTCCGCCGCGTGGCCACCAGATCGTGCTGTCGGTATTGGTCAACGACACGCACATCGTACTCAAGGAAGAAGACTGATGGCGCCTCCACTCCCATTGCCCTTCCCGCCTACTCTCGCTGACAAGGAGCGCCCATGAGTTCACGCAACCCCGTCCTTTGGCCCGAAGGCCTGTTCGTAAAACCACAGCATTTCCAACAGGCGGCCAGGGCCAGTGAAGCAGCCCTGCACCAGCGCCTCGCCAGCCTCAATGCAGCGTTCTATGGCTTCAGCGAAATACAGTTGAACGACGAGTACCTGAGCCTTGGCAAGATAGCCATCACTCGGGCGCGAGGCGTCATGCCGGACGGCACGGTATTCGACATTCCCGCCGACCTGCCACCACCACCGCCACTGGAAATCGGCGACGACGCTTGCAAGGACAGCGAGGTGTATCTGTGCCTGCCGCTGCGAACCGATGGGGGGCGCGAAGTGAGCTGGCCCGACAATGCTGCTAACTTCCGCTATACCGCCCAGGCACAGGAAATCAAGGATACCCACACCGCCGATGGCGACCTGGTAAACGTAGACCTTGCCGTGCCCAACCTGCAGCTCAAGCGCAAGGCCCAGGACAGTAGCGCCTACACTCGCCTGGCACTGGCACGCATCCTGGAACGGCGCCCCGATGGCAGCCTACAGCTGGACGAAGCGTTCTACCCTACCAGCGTGTCAGTGCGGGCGATACCGGCACTGCAGCGGTTCCTGGACGAAATCACCAACACACTGCGCGAGCGCGCGCGGGGACTTGCCACACGCATTGGCGCATCGGGCCAATCCGGTATCGCCGATATCCGCGACTTCAACCTGCTGCAGGCCATGAACCGTTGGTGGCCATGCTTTCAGCACCTGGCCAGGCAAGCGCAAACGCACCCCGAGCAGCTGTACCTGAGCATGAGCCAGGCCTGTGGCGAATTCGTCACTTTCACCGACGAAAACAGACTGCCGCAGGAGTACCCGGCGTATCACCACACTGCACTGCACACCTCTTTCAAACCGCTGGAAAACACCTTGCGCCGATCCCTGAGCACGGTCCTGCGGCCACGCGCCGTGTCGCTACCGTTGGAGGGCGAAGCATTCGGCGTGATGACAACCACGCTAGAGGACCGTCGCCTAATCGACGAAGCCGACTTCATCCTCGCCGTGCGCGCCGACCTGCCGCCACAGGCTTTGCGCCAGATGTTCATCCAGAAAGCCAAGATTACTTCACTTGAGTCATTGATCGACCTGGTGCCGCTACAACTGCCGGGCATCCCTTTGCGACCACTGCCGGTGGCCCCGCGTGACCTGCCCTTCCATGCAGGTTTCAGCTACTTCGAGTTGGACCGGCGTGACCCGACCTGGGCATGCATGGCCAAGGCAAATGGCTTCGGTATCCACATCGCGGGCGAGTTCCCAGGACTTGAGCTGCAGTTCTGGGCGATCAGGAGTGAGTGAAATGGGAGGACAGAACAACACGCCAACCGGTGAAAAAAGCACTGAAGGCAGCCAGCTCACCTCAGCACTCAAACAGCCAATGGCAGACGCCCAGGTCAAACCACCCCATGCGCAAGCGCCCATGGAGAAACCTGAGCCTGAACCGATCACTGAAGGCTACCCCGCCGATCCGGAGTTTCAACTGCGAGGTGGTTTTGCCAACCTGATGCTGGATGCCGCATCGCCGTTGTTCGGCCTGGTTATCCGCCTGCGTACGCTTGATGAATTGCCAAACATCAAAGAAGTGCATCAACAAGTTCGCAACCAGATCGACAACATTCAGGAAGAAATACGCCAGCACGGTTACGAGCCTGCTCAGTTATTGGCGTATTCCTATGGACTGTGCCTGTTCATAGACGAGGCCGTCATGGAACGGCCCTGGGGTAAGAGCAGCTGCTGGAGCCAGGAGCCGCTGCTGAGCATCTTCCACGACGAAACCTGGGGTGGGGAAAAAATCTTCACCGTGATTTCCCGTCTGATGCAGGAGCCCAAGCGTTATCAGGACGTACTGGAGTTCATGTACTACGCCCTGTGCCTTGGGCTCAGGGGCAAGTACGCCCTTGCGCCCAAGGGCGAAGAAACACTCAACGCACTGATTCACCAACTGCACGGGATCATTCGCGAACTACGCGGCCCCACGCCAGAAGAAGTCTGCGACCCCTACACCAACGTGGCCCCACGAAATTTCCGCATGGACCGGCAGTGGCCCTGGTGGAGCCCCCTGGTGATTTCGGCCATCGCAATGGCTGTGGCCTACGGCATCTACAGCTATCGCCTGCACCTGATTACCACCGAGGTAGTGGAGTCGCTCAACGGCATCTTGCAGCAGTAGGTCGCACGCGTAATTAACGATTTAGCGAGGCTTCTGCCTTGTTGACAAGCCCATCGCTTCTGATGGCCACGCCACCTGTGGTGCGCGTGTCAATTCACATGGACGCAGGAGAAACTGCCATGCCAACCCCCGCTTACATCAAGATCGAAGGCAAGACCCAAGGCAACATCACCGCAGGCGCATTCACCTCCGACTCAGTCGGCAATGTATTCGTCGAAGGCCACGAAGACGAGATTCTGGTGCAGGAGATCAAGCACCAGGTGACCGTTCCCACCGATCCGCAAAGTGGCCAGCCTGCTGGCCAAAGGGTGCACAAGCCCTTCATTTTCACCAGCTCACTAAACAAAGCCACACCATTGATGTACCAGGCGCTGGCCAGCGGCGAAATGCTGCCAGTCGTTGAAGTGAACTGGTACCGCACCTCGGTGGAGGGGAAGCAAGAGCATTTCTTCACCACCAAGCTGGAGGACGCCACCATCGTGGACATCAATACCACCTTGCCGCATGCCCAAGACCAGACAAACGCTAACTATACGCAGTTGATCGAAGTGGCAATGTCATACCGCAAGATTTCCTGGGCCCACGTGACGGCGGGTACGGAAGGCTCCGACGACTGGCGCAAACCGATCGCCTGATCTAACGAAAAGCCTGGGCAGCCATGATCTGCCTGGGCACTTCGAAGTCTTAAACGGCGAACAAGGACTGCATATGCCCAGCCGATCTAGTTTGCGATACAGCTTCCAGCCCCAGGTGGGAAACGCTGAATTCGAAGTGGTGTCGTTCAAGCTCAAGGAGGAGCTCAGCCAACCGTTCACATTAACCCTGGAGCTGATCAGCTTCGAGCACGATGTCGACTTTGGCCACTTGCTCGACAAACCCGCGCTGTTCACCATCTGGGACGGTGCCCACCCCGTACGTTACATACACGGCCTGATCAGCAGCTTCAGCCAGGGCGAGAGTGGTTTCTCCCGCACTTACTACCATGCCTTGGTCGAACCCCAATTGGCCCGTGCCAGGCTTCGCTCGAACTGGCGCATCTTCCAGCACAAGACCGTTCCGCAAATTCTCGAGCTCATGCTCAAGCGCCAAGGCATCGTCCAGTTCGACATGCGCACTAGCATGGACCATCAGGTACGCGAGTTCTGCGTACAGGCCGGCGAGACCGACCTCGACTTCATCGCCCGCCTGGCAGCAGAGGAAGGCATCGTCTACCGCTTCGAGCACAACGATGAACGCCATGGATTGATCATCACCGACAGGCTGCAATCACTTGGCCTGATCAGTCATGGTGCCATCAAGCGCGAGGACAACGACGAAGGCTTCGACGAAGACGACGCGCCCTTGGCCCCCGACACCGTGCTGTACCTTTCCAGCAGCGGCGGTGACCAGCCTAAATCCTGCCTGCGGCGCCTGCGCTACAGCGAACAGGTGCGTACCGCACGACAAGTCCAACGCGACTACACCTTCACCCACCCGGCCTATCGCCAGGAGCACAGGGCGTCCGGCCGTTACCTGGAGCACCAGTCCAAGGATTACGAGTGCTTCGACTACCCGGGCCGTTACAAACGCGATGCCGTTGGTAAACCGTTCACCGAAAATCGCATCACTGCCTTACGACACGATGCGCGCGTTGCCGAGGTCGAGGGTGACGATGTACGCCTGCAACCGGGTCTGAGCTTCAACCTGACCGGTCACCCACGGGAAAACCTGAATGTGCATTGGCGGGTAAGCGCGGTCAGCCACGAAGGCAGCCAGTTCACCAGCCTGCAGGAAGAGGCGTTCGGCGCTGAGCAAAGCACACGTTACGAACAAAAAGCTGTGCTGGTTCCGGGCCGAATCGAGTGGCGCCCTGCGCCCTTGTCCAAGCCACGGGTTGACGGCCCGCACATGGCAACCGTGGTTGGACCACAGGGCGAGGAGATCTACTGCGACCAATGGGGCCGAGTCAAAGTCAGCTTCCCCTGGGACCGTGAAAGTGAAAACAATGAATTCAGCTCCTGTTGGGTGCGCGTGTCGCAGGGCTGGGCCGGTGGGAGTTGGGGCGCCATGGCCATCCCGCGCATAGGCCAGGACGTGATCATCCACTACGTCAACGGCGACCCCGATCAGCCGATGATCACCGGCCGCACCTACTGCGGTAACCAACTGCCTCCGTATGACCTGCCTCAGCACAAGACCCGTATGACCATCAAGAGCCGGACCCACAAGGGCGATGGCTTCAATGAGCTGCGCTTCGAGGATGAACTGGGCCAGGAGGAAGTGTTCATCCATGCCCAGAAAGACCACAACATCGTGGTCAAGCATGACGAAAGTACCCAGGTCGGCAATGACCGCACGGAACAGGTCAATAACGACGAGTCGATTTTGATTGGCCATGACCGTACTGAAACGGTTGGCAATGACGAACACGTCACCATTGGCCAAGACGCCGCGCTCGATATAGGGCGCAACCAAACCATCAAGATAGCCAATGACCGTGTTGAAACCATCGGCAATCACCGCCACGACCACATCGCCGCCAATCACCACATCACTATTGGAGGCAACCTCAAGCAGCAGATCGAAGGGCTCGCCGAGCTGGAAGCCCGAGGAGCAATCCACAGGCGTACCCGCCGCTATGAGCTTCGTACGGCAGAAGCAGTGATCATCCAGGGCCCCGGGGGCTCTATCCAGATCGATGAGACCGGCATCACCCTGAACAGCCCGACAATACGCATCAACGGCCAAATCCTCAAATCGCCCGATGGGGCAACCAACCCCTTTTCAATCAGCAGCGCGCCAGTCACTGGCAAACCTCTGGAACGTCAGTGTGGGCGTCGCCCCGATGGCGTCTGTCCCTTGCCCGACTGCCGTTGCATCGGGGGGGCAGGTCGATGAACACCGCACCCTCGGACACGCTTCCAAGCACGTACTTCGGCAACAACGCACGTTTCCTACTGCTAATGACTAACGTGCTCGAGTACTGGGCCTACCGGCCAATATCCCAAATACTCCCGAATGGTGAGCTGATCCCGGCCTATGCCCCTTGGGTAATTGATCTTGTCCATGCAGTCAGCCCAAACACCCAGTATGCGTGGCTGTGGAGGCGCAGTGCCCTGGACGAGCGCTATGACTTTGGGCCATTGCTGGTAGACGTGTCAGACGCGCCAGAACTGCTTACCCATGCAATCTCGACCTGGATGCCCATTGGTGGTGCCATCGCGCTGGATGCCGATGTTGGCCTTGCCGAGCTGGCGGACCACTTCACCAGCCTCGTACAGATCTCGCTACCGGATCAGGGGCTGGCCACTTTCCAGTTCAAACCGGACCACCTCGCGGCGTGGCTGGATGCATTGGATGACGACCATCGAGCTACGTGGCTCGGGCCTGTCACTTCGCTGGCCTGGCGAGTCAACTGGGGGCCAGCTCACGAGTGGAAAACGCTACAGCGCAGCCCGACGCTTGCGCGCCCCTTCAGCCAAGCCCCACTTCCCCTTCGCAAACTTGAACTTGAGCGGTTTCAAGCAGGCATGCACGAACACTTCGTGCTCACGCTGGCACACGAAGTGTTGGCGCTGCCACAGCATGTCACCCACACGCTGGCCGACATCAGGCAATGGATCGAACGCCTGCTGCCGCAACTGAAAGCCCTCAATTTTCGCGATGAGGAAGTCGCTGGGCAATTCATCAGGCTGATTGCCAGGCACATGTGGCTCATGACAGATGACCAGGCCGGGAGGATCTACACCAACCTTGAGGAGTCACCCCAGGGCCGCCTCCGCGAACTGCGCGCACTGATCGAAAGCAAGGATCCCACTTATGAATGACGCCAGTGTCAGCAGCGCCACCTCCGGCCCTGCCTGTAGCGCACGCATCCCCGTCCTGCCAGTGCGCTATGCCATCGTGCCGCGCACCGGCGACTCCCCCGCCTACCGCTATGCCGACGCAGGCTTCAACCTCGAACAAGGCTTTGCCCCGCTGCAGCACTCCGCCTACACCCTCCGCGCCCTGCGTCAGGGCTATGTCTACGTGTTCATGAAAGGCCCGCTGGGCGAAAAGCTGGTCATTCATGAGTACGTCGGCGCAGGCCTTTACAAGGAACTGCGCTACCAAGGGCTGGAGAACTACCATCTGCGTGAACGCTACCTCTCCAGCCGCACCCTGGGCTGGGTGTGGGCCGATACCTGCCCCGATACCGCCAAGGAAGTCTGGATCGGCTACAGCCCACACCTGTGGACCAACGCCATGACCGCCCGCATCACCGGCTCGCCTGCCCTGCGCAAACGGCACATGCGCCAGTTGGACATGGCCGAACTGGTGAGCGGCAACCAAGCGCCGTCCACCCAGCCCCATGTGCTGCCGGTCAGCGCCCTGCAAACCTGGGTCGAAGACTTCAAACCGCCCCACCGG